>JABZJR010000017.1 GCA_015257705.1 Nanosynbacter sp. | reverse complement strand
CTCTTTTGTGAGTTCCATTACTCTTTCTTTCTTCTCATCCCCACTCAGTTGTAGTAAAGCACTTTTCTTCAGTGCAGGATGAGATCCTATCTCTTTTTGATATTTTTTTAAAAAAAGAAATAGAAACTCATCCCGCAACGACTACCTTGTCAAGGTTCGCTTTCGGACAAGGATTAAATCTCAACTCGTCAACAAAAGCTGTGTTAATTTATACCACACTTGTGCAAAAAAGTCAATAGAATTTGTCAAAAACCGTAAAATAATGCGACCAAATTATTTACAACGCGGAAATAACCGCCTCTTTGTCTCGTTTAATCAGCTCAACTCGCGCGGATATTTCGGTAATTCCCAGCTTAATCGTTCTGGTGAGGGCTGGAATATCCATCATCGATTCAAAGAATTGTCGGAAATCGTCAAGTTCATTAGGTGTTAGTAACGCCGTAGCTGCATAGCGAATGAAATCGTCGTAACTTTTATCTTCGCCAAACGTATCTTCGACCCACGCCCAGTTCTCCTTTAGCCAATTCCAAGCAATCTGGCGGCTTTCTCTGGTCCGAATCAAATACACGAACCAACGGCTGGCGTCTTGCGGGCGGATAACATTGGAATCTTTAATGTTGGCAAGAATTTTTTCTGCTGTTTCAGGGTTTTTGGTGGAAGTTAGTCCAATTGCAATATCATTCTGCAGGTCATTCGACGGCGTGTTTTTATATGTGGCAAAGAGATTTTCAATCATCTCTGGCGTCTCGAAATTCCTCACGTTTGCACTGATAATTAAAGCTCGAATTTCTGTCGGTAAGTCTTCCAGTTTATTATTATCAAAACGCGTTTTCGCCTCATTCAAAACTTCTTTATCTTCGCTATATATCATCAAACTCAAAGCCGTAGTGCGTCGTTCGCGGTCGTCGTCCGATTCTCCATCTTTTTCATCCCAGCCCAATTCCTTAAATGTGGCGCGCGCAAATTCTCCAGAAATTCGCTTTAATGAATCTCTGGCAACGTCATTATCGTCAACGAATTTTCGCAGTTCCGTCAAAGCTCCAGCCGCCATACTGAAGACTTTTTCGTTGGTTTCGGTTTTTAGCGACAATGCCAATGGAAGTAGTGACGCCGAGTTTTCAAATCCAGCGCGGGCAAGTATTGTCGCGTCTTGTAAGATACAAATCTTATCCAAGGTTGGCAATTCTGTAATGTTCTTCAATAAATATTCGCGAGTGGATTCGTCATATTTGGTGACGAAGTGGGCGCTTAAGCCGCAGTTTAATTGTAATGGCTTTTCAATGGAAACGGTGGTTTCTTTTTGATCCAAGATTTTTACGTCAAGCGGTTGGTTTGCGAATAACGGAATCGGCCATAACGCGTCAGATGGTTGGTGCTTGCCGATGAAGAATCGTTCCTGACTTAAAATCGCCGCGTCGTGACTGTTTGAAACTGATACGACAGGAAGGCCGGGTTGGGAAATCCAAGTGTTCATTAGATTGACGATTGGCTGACCGCTCGCTGACTCCAATTCTTGCCATAAATCATTTCCGACGGTGTTTTTATACGCGAATTTTTCAAAATATGATTTAAGTCCAGCGCGAAACGCCTCTTCGCCGATAAGTTTTCTAACCATAACAAGCAGCCGTCCACCCTTGGCGTAAACGATTGCTGGGTCGAACAAAGTACTGATTTCGTCTGGGTGATTGACGTCGGCTTGAACTGATTGAACGCCATCCAAGCTGTCGCGTCTGAGTGCGGCCGTTACTTCATTCGTGGCAAAATCTTCCCACATATGCCAATCCGGCTGAAGCGCGTCAATTGCTACATATTCCATCATATTGGCGAAGCTTTCGTTGAGCCACAAGTCATTCCACCACTGCATGGTAACCAAATTGCCAAACCATTGATGGCTAAGTTCGTGCGCGATAACCGTGGCAATGAAGCGCCTGGATGATTCCGACGTCAACTCAGGGTCTGCCAGTAAACAACTTTCGCGGTAAGTAATCAATCCCCAGTTTTCCATGGCGCCAGAGGAAAAGTCGGGAAGAGCGACGTGGTCGGATTTTGGTAATGGATATTTGACGCCGAAATATTCGTCATAAAAATCAATTGATCGAGTGGCGATATCTAACGCAAAATCTAATGTATTTTCATTCTGAGCTGGCGTTGCCCAGACGTTGACTTCGACGCCAGATTTGGTGCGGGCGGTTTTTTTGTGTAATTCGCCGATGACGAGAGCCAGAAGGTAACTGCTCATTCGTGGTGTTTTCTCAAATGTCGTCGTGAGAGAATAGCCATTTTCTTCTTCGCTTTTTACGGGCATATTTCCCAAAACTGTTATCCCTGGGCGAGTTATTAGCGTCAAATCGTATTCAGCTTTGGCGGCCGGCTCATCAACACAAGGGAAAACTTCGCGGGCGTGGTGTGATTCAAATTGAGTTGCGAAAAGTTGTTTTTTAACGCCGTCGTGAGTGAAGTAGCAAGGATATAAACCGTGCATTGCGTCGGTGACGGTTCCAGAAAAATTGATGTGAATTGTATGGTTTCCGTTTTCAAGGTTCGGTTGGGATAATCTCAATTCGTCAAACTCACCAAATGAAACGTCGGCGGGCTGATTGTCGATTGTGGCTGATTGAATTGTTAAGCCTTTGGAATGTAGCGAAATTGATTCGCTGGTGGAATCGCCAGAAATGATAACTGTGCCAGAAAATTCTTTTTCCTCGGCGCGTGTTAAATCGAGAGTTAGGTTGTAATGATTTGGTGTGAATGTGTCGAGTAGGCGTGGAACTTTAGTCATAGTTTAATTATAATACAGTCATGAGGGTGAATAAAATACGACGTCGGCAAGTGGTGATTGCGCTGGTAATTTTGGTGGCTGGCGTGGCGGTTTGGGCCTCGCGAATTTCACAACCCGAACCTCAGACAATTCAAACTTCAACGCAACGAGAATTATTTGGTGCTTCGAACGCCAAATCGGAATTGGAAAAAAATAGAAGTTAAAGGACGTGCGCCAAAGACTGGCTATTCCAGAAAGCAATTCGGCAACGGCTGGGGCAAAATTAACGGCTGTTCCGTACGAGAAGTGATTCTGGCGCGAGATTTGACGGATGAGAAAATTGATGAAAAATGTCGAGTTTTGTCGGGTGTGCTGAATGATCCGTACACTGGTCAAACAATCCAATTTCAGCGCGGCGAAAAAACTAGTTCTAAGGTTCAGATTGATCACGTCGTGGCTTTGAGTGATGCTTGGCAAAAGGGCGCGCAGCAAATTTCTCCAGAGGAGCGAGAGAAATTAGCGAATGATCCGTTAAATTTATTAGCGGTTGATGGTCCAGCGAACCAAGCCAAAGGTGATGGCGATGCGGCGACTTGGCTACCGAGCAATAAGCCTTTTAGGTGCCAATATATTGCGCGACAAGTGGCTGTGAAACGCAGATATCGCTTGTGGGTAACGGAAGCTGAAAAAAGCGCGATGTCGGGAATTCTGGAAAAATGTGTGGAAGTAAATTGACAAAATGAAAAATTTTTAATACAATGAGAAAGTACTCATCCGGCCGGCAGGTCGGAGTTTTTCGTTTATGGAAGTTTGAGACGGAAAAAGATATAATTAATAAGAAGGAGAATGTAATGGAAGACTTGAACATTAAGCAGTTGACGTTGGCAGTTCGTACGATTGCTGAGGAAAAAAACTTGCCAGAAGAAACAGTTTTGAGCGTGATTGAACAGGCGATTGCGGCGGCTTGGCGTCGTGATAACGGCACACGTGACCAATTGGTTCGCGCTAGCTTAAATATCAATAACGGTACGGCTGTCGTGTCGGTTGTTAAAACTGTTGTTGAAGAAGTTGAGAATGACGCCAATCAAATCGACCTAGAGGAGGCTGAGGAGATAGATCCTGCGGCTGAACTTGGCGGTGAAGTTGTGATGGAAACTCATAACGTGACGACTTTTGGTCGAGTTGCAGCTCAGACTGCTAAGCAAGTGATTTTGCAGCGTTTGCGTGAAGCTGAGCGTGAAGTTGTTCTGGCGGAATTTGAGGATAAAATCGGTACGGTTGTTATCGGTACGGTTCAGCGAGTTGAGCCGCGCGTTGTGCGAATTGAGCTTGGCAAGGCTGTCGGAATTATGCCTCAGAGCGAGCAAATTCCTGGCGAATATTACGGCGTTGGTCGTCGAATTAAGGTTTATATTAAGGACATTGAGCGCGAAGGTCGCGGTCCGCAATTGATTCTTAGCCGCGGCAACGAAGAGTTTGTGCGATTCTTGTTCAATCAAGAAGTCCCAGAGATGGAAACTGGTGCAGTTGAGATTAAGGCAATCGCTCGCGAAGCTGGTCGCCGAACTAAATTGGCAGTTTCTTCAGCGCTACCTGGCGTTGATCCAGTTGGTACGTTTGTTGGTGGTCACGGCGCCCGCGTTCAGGCTGTGATGAATGAAATTGGCGAGCAGGAAAAAATTGACATTATTCCATACGAGGAAGATGCGGCTGGATTTATTGCTAATGCGATGAGTCCAGCAGAGGTTTTGAGTGTGACTGTCAATGAAGATGAGAAGCGTGCGACGGTTTATGTTAGCGAAGACCAGCAATCAATAGCAATTGGTCGTGCCGGACAGAACGTTCGCTTGGCAAGCCGATTGACTGGCTATGAGTTAGACATCGAAGCAAAAGCTCCTGTTAAGACAGAGCCAAAACCTCGAAAGAATATTGAGGATAGCTTGATGAGCGTAGTTGAGGAGGTGGCGGAATAAGCTGCCTTCTGCGAATCGCCGAAAACGAAAGGAGGGCGATATGTCAGAAGATTTTTCTGAATTAGAACCTCGGCTGACAGAAACGGCTCGGGCCAGTTTGGGGCGGGCTGGTTTTCTGGCGCATAATGAGGGGAGTGAGTATGTTGGCACGGAGCATATTTTGCTTGGTGTGTTGGCACAGAATTCGTCGCTAGGCGCGAAGATTTTGGCGGAAAACGGTGTAACTTTGGATCGTGCGGAAATGGCGTTGAATCTGACCGCAAAGCCGCTGGTGATTACGATTGTCAGCAAGGGTCTGAGCGCTGAAGTTGTTGAATTGATAAGAATTGCTTGGCAATTAGCAGTCGAATTTGGGCAGGAAAAAATTGGCACGGAACATATCGTTTATGGAATGTTGCAACAGCACGAGGCGCGAGCTACTAAATTGCTGCGAGATATGAACGTTGACATTGATAATCTGCGTGGAAGTCTGGAAGATGTGTTTGATAAACAGCAATTTGAATCTCTTCAGAGTGAGCGCAGTACGGCACACAAAAATTCTGGCGATTTGCGAGTTTTTGAGAAATTCGGTGTCGATTTGACGCGGCGTGCCAGCGAAGGATTTTTGGATCCGGTGATTGGTCGAACCTCGGAAATTCAGCGAATGATCACGATTTTGGGTCGGCGGAGTAAGAATAATCCAGCGCTAATTGGCGAACCTGGCGTCGGTAAAACTGCGGTCGTTGAGGGTTTGGCGCAAAGAATTGCTGATAATAAAGTTCCCGAATTTTTGAAAGGTAAGCGACTTTTTCAATTGGATTTGACGGCGATGATTGCTGGGACGAAATATCGCGGGCAATTCGAGGAGCGATTGCAAAAAGTTCTGGTGGTCGCGAAAAAACATCAAGAAGTTATTTTGTTTATTGACGAGTTGCACCTGTTGGTTGGCGCTGGTTCGACTGAAGGTTCAATGGATGCGGCAAATGTATTGAAGCCAGCGTTGTCACGAGGTGAGGTGCGGCTAATTGGTGCGACGACGTTTGATGAATATCGAAAGCATATCGAGAAAGACGCTGCATTGTCACGGCGCTTCCAATCTGTGACGGTCAATGAGCCGTCACCAGAAGAGGCGGTGGAAATGATGCGAGGCTTGAGAGGAAAATTAGCCAAGCATCATCAAGTTCAAATTCCCGACGGAATGCTGACTGAGGCGGTGGATTTGAGCCAGCGTTACGTGACGGAGCGATTTTTGCCAGATAAAGCGATCGACGTGATTGACGAGGCGGCGAGTTTATTGAAGTCTAGTTTGCCAATAAAATTGTCGCGTAAGGACAAGTTGGCTCGCCAAATTAAGCGATTGGCTGGGAAAATTGACGCCGCGGTCGAGGCTGAAAATTACGAAAAGGCTGCAGAGTTTAAGATGCAAATGAGGCAATTAGAATTACAAGCCGAAGCGCTGAAAGATGAAGCCAGTGATGAGCCGGTATTGACCGATAAATATTTGCGTCGAGCGGTTTCGGCGATGACGAATATTCCGATTGACAGATTATCGTTGAATCAGATGAAGGACTTGATTCGCTTGGAAAAACGACTGAGCCAGAGTGTTCTTGGTCAGAATGAAGCGATTGAGCAACTGGCGCGCGCGATTCGCCGCAATAAAGCTGGGCTAAATCGTCAGAGTGGGCCGCTTGGGTCGTTTATATTTCTGGGTCCGACTGGAGTTGGTAAGACGGAATTGGCGCGAGTTCTGGCGCGGGAAGTTTTTGGTGGCGATGATAGCTTGATTAAAATTGACATGAGCGAGTTTTCTGAGCGTCACACGGCTAGTCGTCTTGTTGGCGCGCCGGCTGGTTATGTTGGCTATGAGGACGGCGGGAAATTAACGGATAAAGTTCGTCGTCGACCGTATAGCGTGGTGCTGTTTGATGAAATTGAAAAGGCGCATCCTGACGTTCTGAATTTGCTTTTGCAGATTTTGGAGGACGGCAAGTTGAGCGATTCTCACGGACGAACGGTGAGTTTTCGGCAGACGATTATTATCTTGACGAGCAACGTTGGCGCCGAGCAAATGATTCAGGATTCGGAGCTGGGATTTGGTGCGTCTGGTCAGAAAAAGTCGGCTAGCGAAAATCGTCACGAGAAAAATTCGCGTGCTGCTCTGCGTGAGCTTGAGGAATTTTTGCGTCCAGAATTGATTGGTCGATTTGATAACGTGATTACATTTAAGCCGCTGTCTCGTTCGGTCGTGCGAAAGATTTTTGACAATCTCACATCTGATTTGGTCAAGGCTGTCGCTCAACATGGAATGACGCTTGATATTACTTCTTCGGCGAAGCGTTGGTTGATTGATCGGGGATTTGACGAGCAGCGCGGCGTGCGAGTTTTAAGACGAACAATTCAGTCGGAGCTGGCGGATCCGCTGAGCGATGTTTTATTGTCCAATAAAGCAAAACCTGGCGACACGCTGGAGGCTAAAATTGATAATGATAAGGTGGTGATTAATGTCAATCGTGCGTAAAATATTCAGCGTCCTCACGCCGATAATTGTGCTTTCTACCGCGGTTTTCGTGATGGCGAATCGTCAGCAAATTATTGACGAGATTACGCTGTGGCAATATAAGCCGAGCGCGGAAATTGTCGCTATTGCTGACCGCGTAAAGATGTCGGATGTTGGCAGGAAAATGTTCTATGTTTCTAATCCGCAAATTAAATCGGCGAATGAATTTAACGAAGATTGCCGTCGCGTAGAAAAGGGAAATGCGATTTTGGGTTGTTATAATCCGTCGTCTAGGGATATTTATATTTATAACGTGACCAATTCTGAGCTTGATGGTGTGAAAGAAGTGACGGCGGCGCATGAGATGTTGCACGCTGCTTGGGAAAGGTTGAGTGCGTCGGAGAAATCTCATTTGAGCGAGCTTTTGGAGCAGGCTTATAATAATGTGAAAAATAAGAAATTGTCCGAGCGGATGGAATATTATGATCGTGCGCAACCCGGAACAAGAGCTAACGAGCTGCATTCAATTTTGGGGACGGAATTTGCCAATTTGGGCGACGAGCTGGAAGAATATTATCGACGATATTTTACTGATAGATCTGAAGTCGTGAAATTGCACGCGCAATATCAAGAAAAATTTGAGTCCAGGGAAAATGAAGCGCAGAAATTGAGTGAGTCGTTGAAGGTTCGAAAGGAAAAATTGAACAGAGAATTATCGCAATATTCAACTGATTTGGCGGATTATAATAGTCGCGTGGCGGACTTTAATCGGCGAGCGGGCATTAGTGGTGGATTCTTGTCGCAGAGTGATTTTTATAGTCAACGCCAAGCCTTGAAGGCGGAGCTCTCGGAATTGAATGAAAGGCGTGCCAATTTGAATTCTGAGATTAATTCTTACAATTCCGATGTTTTGCGGCTCAGGGAATTGGGTGTGCAGATTGATGAATTGAATAAAAGTTTGGATAGTTTGGAGGGGGCGAAATAATGGCGAAAGCTCGAAGTCAATTTGTTTGTCAGCAGTGCGGGGCTAGTTTTTCAAAGTGGGCTGGCAGATGTGAAAATTGCGGGGAATGGAATTCGCTAGTCGAGCAGGTCGTTTCTTCTGGCGGGTCGTCCGTTGTTGATAAATCTGCTGGGCGCGGCAAAGCCTTGAAAACGTCTAGCATTCGTGAAGCTGCTTCTGAGTCTGGGCTAGAAAGATTAAGTACTGGAATTGATGATTTGGACGCTGTTTTGGGCGGCGGTTTTCTGGTTGGCGGCGTGGTGTTGGTGGCGGGTCAGCCAGGAATTGGAAAGAGTACGCTGCTGGCGCAAGTTGCGGCACATATTGCCAAATCAAAATCGGTGCTATATGTAAGCGGCGAGGAGTCGGTTTCTCAAGTGAAGCTTCGTGCGGAGCGTTTGGGTGCGGCTGATTCGGGAAAAATGCAATTGGCGTCCAGTAATAGTGCGGAAGATATTGCGGCGTCAATTCAGCAGGGTGGATATGATCTGGCGATTGTCGATTCGGTTCAGACGATCTCACTTAGCGAAATTTCCTCGGCTCCGGGGTCGGTTAGTCAAATCACAAACTCGTCAAATGTAATTATTCGTGCCGCCAAAGCTTCGGGTACGGCGGTGATTTTGGTTGGTCACGTTACCAAAGAGGGCTCAATTGCTGGTCCGAAAATATTGGAACATTTGGTGGACGTTGTACTGAATTTTGAGGGTGATCGATATGGTGGTTTTCGAGTTGTTCGTGCGCAGAAAAATAGATACGGCTCGACCAATGAAGCGGCTATTTTTGAGATGGACGAGCAGGGTCTAAGAATCGTGAAGAATCCGTCGGCGGAACTTCTGGCAGAGCGTCAGAATCTGGATGGGTCAATTGTGTTGGCGACCATGGAGGGCGCACGTCCGCTTTTGGTGGAAATTCAGGCGCTAGTCAATCCGACGAATTTTGGCTATCCTAAGCGCACGGCTAGTGGTTTTGATTTGAATCGATTGAATCTGTTGGTAGCCGTTTTGGAGAAGCGAACAAAGTTGAAATTGGCGGACAAAGATATTTATGTCAATGTGGTTGGCGGTCTGAAACTAAATGATCCAGCGGCTGATTTGGCTGTGGCAATGGCGATTGCTAGCGCTAGCGCTGGGCGAAGTCTGGACGAAGGCGCCGTGGTGTTTGGCGAGATTGGTTTGGGTGGCGAGATTCGCTCGGCAACGAATTGGCAAGCTCGAATTAAAGAGGCGAAAAAGCTGGGCTTCACTTATGCGATTGCGCCAAAAGTTCATAAAGATAAATTTATAAAAGGCGTCAGCGATATGCGGCAGGCGCTAATTGACTATTTACAATAGAAAGGGAAAAAATGAAAGATTTTTACGGATTGATAATAATTACGATGTTGCTTGGTTTGGCGGCTGAGGTTTATTTCTTGGCAAAACCGCGACGAAATTCGTCGGTAGGCGCGGCGCCGATTTTGGTCGATACGTCAGTACTCATGGATGGACGAGTGACTGAACTAGCGAAGACTGGATTTTTGCTGGGCAAAATTATTGTGCCGAGGAGCGTATTGACGGAATTGCAATTATTAGCCGACGGCGCAGACCATGACAAGCGTGAAAGGGCGCGATTCGGCATGGATGTCGTGAAGGAGCTTAAGGATATTTTGAAGTCTTCATTTGAGCTATATGATGACAATATTCGCGTGCCGGAAGGCGTGGATTCTCGCTTGTTGAAATTGGCGAAGGAGATGGACGCGGCGGTATTGACGCTTGATTACAATTTGAATAAGGTGGCGCAAGTTGACGGCGTTAAGGTTTTGAATATCAATGAGCTGGCGAAAAGTTTGAGGATGAGTTATTTGCCTGGTGATGAGCTGGATTTGGAGTTGTCGCAGAAGGGGCAAGATTCTCGTCAGGCAGTTGGCTATTTGAAAGATGGAACGATGGTGGTTGTCGAGAATGCCAAGCGCTACATTGGGCAAACGAAGAAGATTGAGATTATCCGAAGCTTGCAGACCGACGCTGGAAAAATGATGTTTGCGAAGCTTGTGGTTGAACAGAAAAAACCTGTAAAGCAGAAGACTAACGTTCCTAAAAAGCGCACAAATGGTCGCTCAAAAACATCAGCTCAACACGAGGCTGAGCTGATTAATTTGGTGAATAAACAATAGTTTATTTAGTTGACTTGAATGCTGCCAGTTGAAGTAGCGGTGTAATATGCAGAGTCTCTTACGGTTACAGAAACTGTATGTGCTCCTGTCGTATCAAGTTCTACCGTGGCGGTCTGCTTGCCGCTTGAAGTAATTTCTGAGCTCTTAATACTCTTTCCATCCACGGTAATTTCGATTGCCGATAAGCCCCAAGTTCCTGCTGTAACATCAACGTTTATCGTATATTTCTTACCACTGTTGGTGTATGATATCGCTCCAATTTGCGGTTTAGTGTCGTCGCACTTGTGAACGTCATCTTCTGCGTTCGCGTCGTAGCCTGAAGGAACGGTAATTGATTCTTTCTTAGTCAAAGGATCAATAATCTTTGTCACTTCAATCTCTTCCTTTGCGCCATCCGGAGTACAGTTTGTTGCCTTTTTCTTAGAGACTTTATCGAAGGTGATTTTCTCTGTAGATTGACTTTGTCTCTTATTCCACCATGACGGGTAGAGCTCACCGTTGACAGTCTGGATTCCGCTTGGTCGCTCATACCATTGACCTGACTTCCATTTGCCCTCCTTGGCGTAAACTTGGGTGTGGGC
>JABZJR010000016.1 GCA_015257705.1 Nanosynbacter sp. | reverse complement strand
GTTTACTATGAGTAGTTGTCCGCTGGGTGTATTTTCTATTGCTGTACGCAGTTTTCTCTTTGGCTGATCCTGGTGTAATATGCCACATGCACGCATTGCTGAAGATAACATACTTATATTATATCATAATAACTATACTTTTTCAATCAATTTGCGTATAGTACTAAGACTCTAATTAATACTAATCTAAATAGCGACGTCTTCCGTCGTCTATTCTTTATCTTCAGCGATACCAAAAGTAACAGCCACGAATAGAGACAGAACCACTACAAACCCTGAGATAATGGCGATAGTTTTTGATGTTTTAAATGAAATAGCGTTATTTGTATACACGGATAATGTTGAAAAGGTCTCCATGTCGCTAAAATCAGGCATTGCAAGGCCGCAGATAAATAATGAGATTGACATGACGATAAAGGAAACACGTACTATTGTGGTGAGATGGTCTTTTGATGCATGGCGTTTTTTCATTTGTCGGGAGATGATTGCAAGACAGATACAGCTAACGATAAGCACCCACGGGCCAAGTAGTGCTAGTACCCAACCGCCGATGCCAGTAATTAATCCGCGTGCGAGCGAGAACCAGATAGCACTTACCCATAATGCTATGACGATCCATGTGTCTATGGCCTGTTGTTTTTGCAGTTTTTGTTTTTTTGTTGTCATGTCAATAAGTATAATGTGGATGATCGTTGTGTGCAAGTATTGATCGCACCTCGTCGGTCGTCGTGGTGTGCATCAATTTCTCCCGAAGTTCCTTTGCACCATCAAAATCGCGAATATAAATCTTGAAAAAACGTTTTAAGGTTTCAAAAGGTCGCCCTAAAATCGGCTGGTAAGAATCAAATAAATCTAAGTGATAATTAAGAAGCGCCAACAGTTCTTCTTTATGATCGTCTGCGTCAACCTTCAACTCGCGGAAGCAGAACGGATCACTGAAAACGCCTCGCCCGATCATAATTCCATTCACGCCAGGATGCTTTCTGGCAATTTCCAGCCCATGTTCTCGGTCGCGAATGTCGCCGTTGATAGTCAGGAGTGTTTGTGGGGCAATTTCATCGCGCAGCTTAACAATCTCGTCAATCAATTCATAATGCGCCGCAACTTTGCTCATCTCTTTTTTTGTGCGCAGATGAATTGTCAGGTTCACGATGTCTTGTTTGAGAATTGTCGTCAGCCACTCGCGCCACTCGTCGACGTAAGTATAGCCCAGTCGAGTTTTTACGCTAACAGGCAATCCAGATTTTTTGGCGGCATCAATTGCGGCTATCGCTATGTCGGGTCGACGAATCAGAGCCGCGCCACCGCTTTTAATGGCAGATTTGGCGGGACATCCCATATTGATATCAATTCCGTTAAAACCAAGTTCCGCGCAGTGCTTAGCGAAAGCTTCCATGTCCCCTGGCTCGCCACCCCAGATTTGCGCAATGAGCGGCTGCTCATCGTCAGTTTTAATTAGTCGCCCAGCTATGGCCTTATCGCCAGCATGCACCCAGCCGGTAGCATTTGCGAACTCGGTGAAAAATATATCTGGCGCGCCAGCTTGTTTCACGACATGACGAAACACGACGTCGGTGACGGCTTCCATTGGTGCCAATATGAAAAATGGCTGCGGTAAATCATTCCAAAACGATGTCATCTCTGTTATTTTATCACAAAAAGGAGAAAACCCCTCACTCTCGCCTTTGAGAATGAGGGGGATGGCGGGCTCAAGCGGTTCTGCTCGGAGTAATTCTCAACGTCGAGAAAAACTGCCACGAGTGAATCTCGCGAGCCCGAAAATTAGAAAACATCAATACTTCCACGTGCCGGCTCACGTTGCTAGGCGCCATCGTCTAGCGGGGAGTATTGATGAACCTGAACGCCGCCCGTTGGGGCGCTCGACAGCGTTAGGTTTTTTAATTGCCGGATGGCGGACGCGACGGGAGTTAAACCCGTCCATCCTCGATTAACCACTTCGTCGTGGAGAATCGAGGGGTTATCCTGCGCGTCCCTTGATTCTTTTCCGGACTACCGGCTGGCTGAATCACGCCAGGAGCGGACGGACGCTCTTTTGCTGATTCTAAATCAACTTTTTCATAGATGGGTTAAGATCTATGACCGTCAATTTAACAAGAGCCAGTTCTAACCCTTACTCTTGTTGAGGGCGTCTTTCGCCTTCTGCCCGACAGAGCCTGCCTGCTTGGCGGCCTCTTCGAGCTTAGTGCGCTCGTACGGGCTGAGCTGCCCTCCAGCCATACCCTTCTTGATAGCAGTTTCTCGCTGCTTAGGCGTCCATGTGTCAAACATGGATATCACCCTTTCTAAAAGAAAAGAGCCGACCTCCTAATTATGCTCCTAGAGAGCATAACTCGAAAAGTCAGCTCTACCAATAAAGCGTTTATTATAATAACACTAATTATAAAAAAATGCAACAATATACCAGAATATTTTTATATTTCGCCCGTCAGCAGGTCTTTTTCGAATTGCAACATTCCCTTATAATCCGCCGAATACTCAGAAATGTCTGGCAGATCTAACGTGGTGATTTTTTGCCAAATAATCTCAATCAGTTGTGCAAATTCAGTCAATTCTTCTCTGGAGAATGTATCTTCCAAGCTAAGAATATCGCCAGTCTTCATGTCTGGCTCGACAAATTGTAATCGCCCGCCGGTAAACGTGAAATTGCTATAATCGCGTGAATGCTCGACCAGCAGCTGATAGAACATCAATTGCTGACGATATTTATGAAGTTTGATTTTCTCGTAATCAGCCGAACCTTTCCAGGAATGCGCTGGCTTGCCAGTTTTATAATCCGTTACAAATATGGTTTTGTTTTGCTTGTCGATGTCGATAACGTCAAGTTTACCAGTCAATCTGGCGTTATCTATAATTACGCCTTGGTTTGAAAAGTCTAATTCCGCCAAGTCCGTATCGTGAAAATCTGAAGATTTGGCGTTTAAGAACGCAGTCAAAGCCGACTTCCCTTTGTCTAAATACAATTGAAAATCGTCCGCTGGCAAATACTGGCTTTCGAGGGATTTTTGGAAAAATTGGAGAATTTGTTCGGTGCTTGGTAATTGGTGATCGGCGCTGAATGAGCAATGTGCTTGCTGGAGGCTGCTGTGAATCGCAGTTCCGTAAGCTGCGGCGGAATTTTTGGCGGATGGAAAATGTAGCAAATTGTTCAATAAGAAATTTTGCGGTCCGCCACGTGAAACGTCGAGGAAATTATTCAAATGCGTCGCGGAAAGCTTGTATGTTTCCAGCGCTGGCGCCAATAAATCCTTTAATTCCGGAACAATCGGTGAAGTTAGCCGCGTCGTCCAGTCGGTTTCAGCCAGTTCAATTTGTTCGGCTGGATCGTCGCTGGTTGGAATGATGGTTGGCGTGCAATTAGTCAAGAAACTGGCGATGATCGTGTCGCTGCCAGAATCGTTGGTTTGAGAATAAGTCATGGTCAATGTGGTTTTGGCGCGAGTCATCGCCACAAAGAATAGCCGAAGTCGTTCGTCGTAAGTGGCGCCCGCTGGCTGAAGTTGGAGGTTTGCGGGATATCGGATAGCTCGACTGCGTGAACGAACTTTTTCACCCCAAGCGCTGTCAATTGCCCCAATCACGAAAACGTGCGGAAATTCCAGACCTTTGGATTTATGAGCGGTCATCAAATTTATAGCGCCGCTGAGTGAACTTGCGTGCGTGCGAATTTGTGTTAAGCGAGTTTTTGTCGAAATGTGCAGGTCAATAAATTCCAAAAAATCTTCCAGTGTTGGATTTTTATCAGTGATTCGATCGCGAAGTTTTTGGCGCAAAGTGCGCAAGCTTTCCAGAATCGTCAGATATGCTTCTGGGTTTTTATCTAGCTTTTCTGGCGAGAAATAGAAACTGGCGAGAGAATTGACCTGAAGATTGTCGCTTTCATCGTTAGTTAAGCCTAATAAATTGTCCAATTGCTCTTCCAATGGCAGATTCGGTACGTCTTTAGCGCGTTCCAAAAGCCACTCCGCAAATTCCTTAAATACGCTATTCGCCAACATACTTTCCAGCCACAATTGCCGATTTTTGTAAGCTTGAAGGCTCAACTTCCAGATGTCCAGCGCAGAAAATCCAAACGCTGGATGAGCCGTAATTTCCGGTATTAGACTATTGGCAACGTCCAAATTATTCTGACTAATCGCCACGACAGTTCGCGCTAATTTGTCCAGAATCTGAATTATATCTTGCTCCAGAATGTCGTCGTGACGCTCGTAATTGACAAAAAGATTTTCCTTATAAAGATGCGGAAGAATTTCAATGAGTTCCTTATGGTGGCGCGCAATAATCGTGATGTTTTCTGGTTTCTCGCCATTTTTTATCAGCTCGGCAATTTGTTTGGCAATTCCCGCTCGCTCTTCGCTAACAGATGAGAATTCTTGGATTTCGACTTTTGAGCCTTCGCTATTTGCGTGTGCGGTCAATTGCTTTGATAGCCCGTCAATTGTGTTTTCCAATCGATCCGCGCCTTGGGTGATGACGTCCCGTGCCGATGATAAAATGTTTTCGGCGGAACGATAATTATCGGTCAAAACGATGATTTTTGGGTCGTGATAATGTTGACGGAAACGCTGGATGTTGCCTACGTCTGCGCCTTGGAAGCTGAAGATTGCTTGGTCGTCGTCGCCAACCGCCATGATGTTTGGATTGTCGTCGTTCTCGCTAGTCAAATTGAACAGTAATCGTAATTGCGCCAAGTTCGTGTCCTGGAACTCGTCAACCATGATGAACTGGAATTGCTCTTGGAGATTTGCGCGCAGTTCTGGGTGAGATTCGCAGGCTTGAATAACGGATAAAATCATGTCATCGTAGTCAAATAACGAGCGCTCGGACAAAATATTTACATATTTTTCGTAAACGTCAATTGCGGCGGATAATTTTTCTGCGGCGGTAAAATCTTTCAGGACAAATTCGCCATTGGCGTTTTTTTCGCACCATTTACTTTTCCAAGCAGTCAGCGGCTTGGTTGAGTTTTCGTCAAGTGCTTCTTGGGTGGCGTGCACGATGCTCAGCGCCAAAACGTTGGCGTGTGGCGTGATTGAGGCTGGCAATTTTGAGCTTTTCTCGTCAGGGTTTTTGGCGGCTAAATTGGCAATTTTCTCAGCTATCGGCGCAAACATTTCAATCGTCTTTTTCGATATTTTGGCGGAAAATACTTGCTGAATGTCTGGCGCAATTTCGGCGATTGTACTTGATTGTCCTCAATAATTGCCCGCAATTCTGACGGCGTTAGACCACTTTGCTTGAACTCTGAAATAATGCGAATGAGTTCCTTGATGTAGACAAATTCCCCGTTGTTTTTTGCGCTTAATGGATTTCGCCAATCAAGTCCTTCGAGTATTCCAGAGATAATTTGATATTGCGTCAATTCGTCAACCGGCTGAGCGTCGGCGCCACGGAAAAAATACTCGCGATGTTGATTGATGATTTCTGTGCCGAAGCTGTGGAACGTGTGAATCGCAATTTTATACGCGTCCTCACCGATAATCTGGCGGAGTCGTTGGCGCATATTTGTGGCACCACTTTCAGTAAACGTCAAGCATAAAATACTGTTCGGTAAAGTGTCGGTCTGTTTCAGGATTTGGGCAGTGCGCATACTTAGAAGCTCGGTTTTCCCCGTTCCCGGCCCAGCAATTACTAAAAGCGATCCGTGAATGTAGTCGACTGCTTGTCGTTGATTATCGTTTAATTTAGCGTAACGAGTATTGAAATCCATAGTTTTATTCTACCATGTTGGCAGCCTTCAGAACGCGATATCAAAATTGCTATTTACAGAATTCGTCTAAGGTTATAGATTCAGTATTAAGAGGGTGAATGAAAAACATCCAGAAGACGCGTTTAAGGGTAAAAGCCACTTGGATATTTCCCGTCAATCAGTCGAATCGGTCAGACAGGTTGGCTATTAGATTTCACATCTTTGCCATCTCGCGCACCTCATAAAAAAATGGTAAAATATTATCTATGAATAAGGCGACGTACGACGAGCTGGCGCTGGAGCGAATTGCTAAGGAAAAATTTGGTTTTCCAATTGATGTTCAATCAATAATTTTGTGGCACGCCGATGTTAGTCGCACTGCTAAGGCGTCGGTGTTTTTGACGAATAAAAAGCAGCTGATGATGTATTTGGAGGCGACTTCGCCGTTGATTTTATCTGACGTTAAAAAGATAATTTCGCGAATGGGTATGCGTGCGGAATTATTTCTTCCGCCAAAAGGTCAGCCGCGATATTTTGAAGATATCGGCAAACGTAAATTCCGCGAAGTTTTCCCTGGAAGAAAGCACGTTACTGATGAAGATTTGCATTTTTATAAAACTTTGGCGCCGTATAATCCTGCCTTGGTTTTGATTTCTGAAGTGAAAAATGGCGAGATATATCAATTCGATTCTGACGCGTACGGAAATTGGCGAGTCGGTGCGAGGTTTAGCTACAGAAGGATTCGGACAAGCTAATGCGCGACTACTTGGACATTATCAAGCGGAATCTGCTTTCACCTATTGTCGTGGTGATTTTTCTGTTGGCTGGCGCGCTGGTTTATGTTCGAGAATATCGTGATGCGTGGTTTATTTCGGTGGTGATTATCGTGAATTCGACAATTGGCATTATTCAGGAGCTAAGGGCCAAGCGAGTTTTGCGTCAATTGGAGCTGATGAGCGCGCCGAAAGCTCGATTGTTAAAAGACGGAAATATTGTCGAGGTCGGTTATGATGAGCTTAAAATTGGCGATGAAATTCTTATTCAGGCTGGCGATGAATTGCCGGCGGATGCGAAAGTTATCGAGTCGAAAGGTTTGGAGCTGAATGAAAGTATGTTGACCGGCGAGTCTGCGTCGATTGAGAAAAAGGACGGCGATGTCGTGTTGGCGGCGACGACGGTTTTGGCTGGTGAAGGTACAGCGCGAGTAATTGCGATTGGCGACGACACGAAAGCTGGTGCGATTAGCCAAGTCTTGAAACGTTACAAACCAGAACTCACGCCTCTGCAATTGGCGATTTGGCGCGCAATTTACTTCTTGACTTATGGCGCAATTGTCCTGTCGCTACTTATTGCTATCGTCTATTATTTCTCTGGCGATAACGTCGTTGTCATCTTAAAAACCATCACTTCGGCGGCGGTTACGGTCGTGCCGGAAGGTCTGTTATTGGCGAGTTCACTACTTTTGGCGTTCGGCTCACTGCGATTAGCTCAGTCGAAAGTCTTGCCGCAAAAACTGTCAGCAATTGAAGCCATGGCACTTCTGAATTTGCTGGCCGTAGATAAAACAGGCACCTTGACTAGCGATGAAGTTACGCTTGAAAAAGTAGTGGCGTTCAGTGATAAGATTGGCTATTCGGAAACTGACATTGCCAGTTTTGCGGCGTTAATTGCTCATGAAACCAGCGGCGGAAATATCACTGGTCGTGCAATTTTGGCGGAAGCTACGTCGCCAAAAAATACGAAAGTTTTGGAAGTTATGGCGTTTTCGTCGGCGCGTAAAATGGCTGGCGTGAGGGCGAATATTGACGGTGAAATTCGGACGTTAATGATGGGCGCGCCAGAGTTTGTGTCGAAGTTGGCGCCAGTGGATAAGGAAACTCAGAAGAAGTTGAATGATTGGGCTGACAATGGTTTGCGCGTGTTGATGTTGGCTGAATTTTCGGACGATAAAACCAAATTGAAAGACTTGAAAAACGGTTCTGGAACGGCAATCGGTGCGGTTGTTCTGCGCAATTCCCTGCGTCATGGCGTTGTTGAAACGGTGGATTTTTTGCAGCGCCAAGGTGTAACTATTCGCGTAATCTCTGGTGATAATCCGCGCACGGTTCAATACATCGCTAAGGAGGCTGGAATTAAACATCCAGAAAAGGCGATTTTAGGCGAAGATTTGGCGGCACTTAGCGAAGATGAATTTAATAAGGCGGCTGATACTTACACGATTTTTGCCAGAGTTTTGCCGGATCAAAAAGAGCGCTTGATTAATCGATTCCAGCAATCGGGAAAATTCACTGGTATGGTTGGCGACGGCGTAAATGACGCTTTGGCGCTGAAAAAGGCTGATCTCGGTGTGGCAATGTACGCTGGTGCGCCGGCTTCTCGTCGAGTTTCCGACATTATATTGCTCAACAATTCGTTCACTTCTCTGCCGATGGGAATGAAATTGGGCAATCAAATTATGCAAGCAATCGAAGTCATCGCTGTTCTGTTTTTCCATAAAATTATTTACGGCGTGACGCTTCTTCTTGCGACGATTCTCATCAATATGAATTATCCGTATTCGCCGCGCCATATTACGTTTATGAATATTTTTCTGGTGACGATGCCAACTCTTATGTGGACGCTGTTTCCGCCGGTTCCGAAGCATCGAATAAATCCGAAGAGATTCTGGCACGATACTTTGCTGGCTGTTACGCCGATTGCTTTAATTACTGGCGTGACTGTCGCGTTCACCTATTGGATTACTTCTGTTATGTTCCCTGGTCACGCTGCAGAAGTCGCAACGATGACCGTACTTACCGCGACTTTGTTTGGCGTATATTTGGTATTCTTAGTGGGAATTATGCTGGACGTAACCATCGATAAATCTGCCAAGCGCGCTCGTCTGCTTTATCTTCTGTCGGTGATTATTGTGGCGGCTGGAAGCTTTAGTTTTGGTTTCCTACGCGATTTCTTCGACTTTACTGTGCCGAATTTGTTCATAATGTGGCCAGCAGCTGGCGCAATTGTCGTAGCAATGTTGGCCCAGCTATTCATTGCTCGCTGGGCTGGTCGACGAATTGTTCGGTAGGAACTTGTCTATCTATTCAGTAATTTGCCAAAAACGATATATCCTATAGTCCAGAAAACGCAACCGCATAGTAAAAATATTCCGAATACTTTCAAATAGTCTGCGAACGAGCTTAACTCGTACCAGCCACTTATCAATAGACAAGGAAAAATTGTTAATATCATGACGATAAAATGTATGGCAGATTGTTTAAGTAGTGACCATTTTTCGATGTCGTATATTACAGATGCGGCTGCAATTATGGATATTATGACGCCAGTTAAGAATGTCCCCTTAGTTTGTGACGGGTCAATTTTTTGATATGTCATTATGAGAGCTAATGCCGACATTATAACAAAAGGAATGATTCCTCTAAACGTAGCTTGCTTTAATATTCTAGTCTTCATGGCTATAGATTACGCTTTCTTATCCAAAACCACAAGGTGCTCAATGTGTGGCGTCCTCGGGAAGAAATTGTAGCCTTGATGATGCGCGATTTCATATTTTTCTTGGAGCAGTCTGACGTCTCGCGCTTGCGTGACTGGATTACAGCTCAGATAAATAATCCGAGGCGGCTCTGTTTCCAGCAGTCTATTAGTAACATCCGCGTGAAGTCCAGCGCGAGGCGGATCAACGATGACAATTTGCTCGCCCGTTATATATTCCAAAGATTTTTCGCTCGGCGCCAAAATTGCCTTGGCGTTCGGTCGATTCAGTTTGGCAATATTCCTTTGCATTTCCGCGACGGCATGTTCGTTAATCTCCACGAGCGTCACGTCATCGCCTCCAATTGTCAAACCGATTGTCCCAACTCCAGAGTAAAGGTCGAGCGTCGGCATTTTTTCATTGCAATTAATCCACGCTTTCATGTCGCTCAGGGCTTTTTCGTAAACGGGAATGTTGACTTGGAAAAATCCTTCGCAGGCGTAGTTGAAGGCGACGCCTAAAATCGTGTCGCTCAGTGTCGTGTCGCCGAATTTGTTCAAGCGTTCGGTGATTCTGCTGGCTGGGCTTTTGGGGTCGGAGTAAATTATTTCGCCACCTTTGGCTGATAATAATTTGGCTTCATTGTCGGAAATCAGATTTTTCATCTTATCTTTCATGTACAATTGCCAGACGGCGTTTCCCTGTTGGTCTGAGCGAATCAGGAGTGTTTTTAATTGGCGCGCGACAATCGGTTTTTCTCGTAAGAGGTCGCGGATTTCAATTGCCAATTTATCTATGCTCGGATGCGCCAAGCTGGTTCCATCAACGATGACTTTCCCTTTGCCGCCACGCTTGAAAAACGCCAAGTCTAAAGTTTCTTTTTCGTCGTCGTCCGTTTTGTCGCCGAACCAACTGAACTCGACTTTATTGCGATAATTAAATTCTACGCCGTCAGAAAATACCTCGATTTTTTCAGGCAATGTAATATTGTGAAGCAAAAAAGCCTCTTCGATTAGCGACGCTTTGTGTGATTGCTCGCTGGACATCGGCATTATTTGCCAAGGACTGGTGCTTAAATAACTATTTTCATCTTTCGGCGTAATTCGCTCTGGACTTTCCTCGATAATTTCCGTCACTATTCCTTCGACGAAGTGCGATTTTTTCTTTGTCACGCGAATCGTTACAAGTTCTTTTGGCAGCCCTCCCCAGACGAACGCTTTGCGACCGTCGTCAAGTGTTCCGATGGCTTGCCCGCCGCCAACGATTTTTTCCAATCTTAAAGTCTCAAAAATTTGTTTTCTCATTAGGTTATATTATATCAGGATGTGTGGATTTTTTCTGTCTGGCGTGCTATAATCGTCATTGTCCTGGCAATAGTGGGACGTCGCCAAGCGGTAAGGCACTGGGTTTTGGTCCCAGCATTCGCAGGTTCGAATCCTGCCGTCCCAGCCAAATTTGACAGACATAAATTATCGCTCTTCTGGGCGATTTTTTGTTTTTAAGCAATCAAGCCATTTTTATCTAGTAAATTCATAAAATCGTCAATAAACAAATTAGTCCTATCGACAATTTCTTTTTCTCCGAATTTTTTATAAACATTGCTTATATTCTTGAGCTCAAGATTTTCTGTTCCGCCTACGCGCTGTCCTCTACTGTTGTAAAAACCCTGGTAATATTTAATTTTATCTTCGAATCTATAGTCGGATGCGCGAATATTAATTATCTTTTCTAGGAGAGATTTGTTCCCCAGGAGGTCAATTTGCCGATTATTAGACAATCCTTTCTCATTTTCCTTCCGCTTCATATCGCGACGGGGACTCTTCAATTTTTATAGGATAAAATCCTTGTAGCTTGCCAAAGTCGCCTGTGCGATAGTCTGACTAGTTTGATGTAGGTGTTGCTTCACAAAGTAATACCCAAGTTTATACCCCGCCCAGCGCGGTAAAACGTCATCGCCGGTGAAAAATATTTTGGTATAATCGTAAGCCTTGTCTTCAAAATTGTCTTGTAGTACGGCAATTATCTTATCAATTTCAGCTTGGGAAGTTTTCTGCATTTCTCTCAAGAAAAATTGTTGGTTTCGCCGTCCGAGTTTAATCATCGCTTCCTCTTCTAGTGCGACCGCCAAGCCCTCCAAAATCATCCCATCAAACATAGTTTCGGCATATTCAGGCAGTTTTTCCCAACGCAGCGAATGCGACATTTCGTGGCAAATCGTTTCGAAAATAAAATCCTCGCTAACCCCGTGCTGGCTTTTATCAACAGAAATCATAATCAAGCGCGAATGAAGCGTTTTGCCAGCGATTCCGTCCTCGGCGATAGTTGGCAGCATAAACGAAGGCGTAGCGATAATTACGTCAACTTCGTAATCAAACTGTGCGAACTCGCTCGAAACAAAAGTCTCGGCTTGTTGCG
>JABZJR010000015.1 GCA_015257705.1 Nanosynbacter sp. | reverse complement strand
CCCTTAAGACCAACCAGCTCAATCACCTTCGGCACAGTCGCCTTAATTTCCCGATTTGTCATTCCAGCAATTTCCAGCGCAAACGCCACATTTTCAAACACCGTTCGATTCGGAAGCAACTTAAAATCCTGAAAAACCACGCCAATTTTACGACGCAACAGCGGAATATGCTTGTCCTTCAAATTGTCATAATCAATTCCGCCAACCACAATTTTTCCAGAGCTTGGCTTTTCTTCGCGAGTCAAAAGCTTCAAAAGTGTTGATTTGCCAGCACCCGACGTGCCAACAATAATCACAAATTCACCAGCGCCAACATGAATGCTTGCTCGATTCAGCGCCGGCTTATTATTTTTTCCGTAGTTCTTCGTTACCCTATCTAACAGAATCATTACTAGTATTATACCATAAGCTAAATATTTTTAGAATTAGCATTTTGTTCTAAATATGCCGTGATAAATTCATCAATATCGCCGTCCAAAACGCCTTGAGCGTTGCGATTTTCGTGCTTTGTGCGCGTATCTTTAACTAGCGTATATGGATGCAAAACGTAATTTCTAATTTGACTGCCCCAGTTTGCTGATTCGCCAGCCCTAAGATCAGACAGAGTTTCGGCGTGTTGCTCTAATTTCATCGCTAGCAATTTTGACCGCAAAATCTTCAATGCCGTTTCTTTGTTCTGAATCTGCGAGCGCTCATTCTGAATAGCCACCGTAATCCCCGTCGGCTCATGCGTCACTCGAACCGCCGAATCCGTCGTATTCACACCTTGACCACCCTTGCCGCCCGAACGATAGACATCAATTCTTAAATCATTCGGGTCAATCGATATTTCATCGGGCGCGTCAATTTTCGGCAAAACCTCGACAAGCGCAAAACTAGTCTGCCGCAAATTGTCCGCATTAAACGGACTTAATCTCACCAAACGATGCACACCATTTTCCGACCGCAATTTTCCATAAGCAAAAGATCCAGAGATCTCCAAAACGACCGTTTTAATTCCAGCGTCGTCATTTGTCGAGCGCTCCAGCGTATCGACCTTCATTCCAGATTTTTCTGCCCAGCGCAAATACATTCGCTCCAACATCGCCGCAAAATCCTGAGCGTCCAGTCCGCCCACGCCAGCGGAAATGCGCATAATTGCCGAGCGGTTGTCATATTCTCCAGAAAACAACAAATCGGTTTTATGCCTATCAAAACTCTTCTCAATCGCCGCAACTTGCGCTTGGAATTCCGGCAATAAATCGTCATCGCCAAGCTCCATCAGCTCCACCATATCACCAACCTGCACCGTCAAAGTCTGCCAAGGCTCGACAGTCTGACGAAGGCTGGCAGCTTGTTTCGTTAATTCTTGGGCGTAATCAGGATTATTCCAAATTTCCGGCTGGTTTAATTGATCATCCAGCTCCGCCAATTTCTGTTCCAAGTCAGAAAACTTCAGCGCTTTTTTAGCCTGTTCAATTTCTTTTTCTAATTCACCAATTTTCTTTTTTAGCGGTTGCATATATTTTATTGTATCACGACGAAGGGTCACCGAATAATACGATAACCCATACGAGATCTCGCCCGATCTTGCTGCGACCATGTATCTGCGATAGAAGGTCGTACTTTCTCATACCACGACCTAATAGATTCTGCCTCCTCTGGGCTAAGATTTTTCACCGCAGCCTCAATCATACGATCTGTAGCATATTGACTAAGACTTTTAGCACCCTTCCCTCTAAGCCTAGCTGCACCTTTTTGAATTTTATTAGCAATACCATGTCGATTTATATTGAGTTTAACTTCACGCTCGCCGTAACCTTGTAAACACTCTACCCTATCAATCTCGCCGTCTTTATCAAAATAAGCAGTTGGCGTCTGACGTTCAATATCCGCCGTTCTATAATCCTCTAAAATTTGGTTCGCTTCATCTTCGCCTATCTCTCCTGTCCTTAAGGCAAAACCTATAGCAGCTTCAAATTTTTCTGGCGAAGGAAAGTGCCGTTTCAATGTATCGCCCTCGACAACACGAAACCCCAAATCTCCCTTCGATTTCGGTGCGCAATAACACATACCACCTAAGAATATTCTTAGCTCCTCTCTCCGGCTAGAGTCCATGTATGTATATCGAACAACTTTGTTCTCAGTATAAATATTCTCTTTAGGGATCTCAACAACCGGCAGACCAGTTCTACGCCCAAGACCGAGCATATTCGCCGCCTGATCAGAATCAACAGGTTTTTTTCGAGAGTCTACCTTATAGAAAAGCCCAACAGCCCTTAATCCACTACGACCAAGCGCTACAACTTCATTATAAGTATGCGGTGAACCGCGTTCAAGCAATTGGTCCGGCGAGAGTAGTCCTCTAGATTGGCCTCGAGCCACAAGACGCCCCTTATTGCTATTTATCACACCAGCCTCAGTTGGTGAAGTAAACACGATACTCGATTCAGGAGCCTGCACAATAATTCCACTGCTACCATATGTAGCAGTGTGACCATTTTCAATCAATGACATACTTACAGACACTCGCTCATCAATCTCCTCTGGCCTAATTTGTAAGTCAATAGATTGACGCCGTACCTCATCATTAGAAGCACCTGTTTTCTTTGATATATAAATCGCGTTAAAAAGAGAAAAAGGATTAAAAGCATGTACTAAATAACGAAAGTTATCGGGATTATGCTGACTAGGGTCGGTCGTCTGACCCCAATACACAGGTTCATCTTCGTGGATACAGGAAGAGTCTTGATTCATAGGTTCTGATGATTCAAATGACATACTTTATATTATACACTATATATAGACATAAGTCAATAACATATTCTACCGCACCATTTTTCAACACTCAATTCTCTGTTAAAATAAAAAGATGGATAAAGATATTGAGAAAATTCTATTTACAAACGAAGAAATAAAAACGGCAGTCCAGAAACTTGGGAAAAAATTGACCGAGGATTATCACGATAAAAATCCTGTTGTCGTGGGCATTTTACGCGGCGCGGCGCCGTTTATGATCGACTTGATACAAGCGATGGATTGCTATATGGAAATTGATTTCATGGCGGTTTCCAGCTACGGTGACGACACAAAATCTTCTGGATCTGTAAAAATTATCAAAGATTTGGATACTGACGTAACGGATAGGCACGTGTTGATAGTTGAGGACATAATTGACAGCGGTCGAACCGCCCAGGCGCTAAGAGAATTATTTGCCGCAAAAAATGCTGCGTCGGTAAAAATATGCTCGCTATTAGACAAACCAGCGCGGCGCGAAGTTGACGCAAAAGCCGATTACATCGGCATCGATACACCGAATGAATTTGTCGTTGGCTATGGTTTAGATTTTCGCCAGCAATATCGCAACTTACCATACATTGGCGTCTTAAAACCAGAAGTCTATCAAGATTAAAGCTCTTCTACGGCGGCGACAAATTGCTCGCCACGATCAGAATAGCTCTTAAACATATCAAAGCTGGCAGCTGCTGGGCTAAGGATCACCACGTCGCCAGATTGCGCTTTATTTTTGGCTGATTTGACAACTTCTTTCATTCCTGCCATATTCAATTGGACAATTTCGCAATCAATTTTTTCTTCCCTTAAAACTTCCCTAATTTCATCAGCGTTAGCGCCATTGATAATTATCAGTCGCACGTTTTGTCGGGCAATTTCTTTTGCTAGTTCAGAATAGTCCGCGCCTTTATCTGAGCCGCCCAGAATCAAAATTTTCGGTTCCGCAAAAGCTTTTAATGCCGCAATCGCACTACCTGGAGTTGTCGAAATGCTGTCATCATAATATTTCACGCCGTATTTTTCAGCAACAAACTTCAATCGATGCGGCAGCCCCGTAAACTCACTAAGCCCCTTCTTTATCTCATCATCCGACACGTTCGGCAAAATCGATTTCACCGCCAATATCGCCGCGCACGCATTGTCAATATTATGTTTCCCCGGCAAGCGAATCGCAGAAGTTATATCGTCCGAGAGAACAAATGGATATTCCTTTTTCTGCGCCGAACTCGTATCTGCAATCGACGAACTAAACTCATTTTGAGAATTATAGACAACATAATCGTCAGCGGTTTGAGACTTGGCAATATTCGCTTTTGCCGCCAAATAGTCATTAAAATCAGCGTGGACGTTCAAGTGGTCAGGTTCAATCATCAGCACCACGGCAACGTGCGGAGATTTCTGCAAATCCCACAATTGAAAACTGGACAATTCGTAAACGACAATGTCATTTTTCTCAATTTTTGGCAAAATATCCAAAGCTGGCACGCCGATATTCCCCACCAAATGAACGGTTTTACCTGCCGCGCGCAAAATCGACGAGATAAAACTGCACGTCGTTCCCTTGCCTTTTGTGCCAGTTACGCCAATTATAGTCGCTGGGCAATTAGCAAAAAACTCATTTGTCGCCGACCAAATTCGACCGTTAGCCTTTATCTTTTTTGGCGGAAGACTTGGAGACCTAACAATTAAATCCGCGTTATCCAGCCCCGAAAATCCCGTCCGATAAGCCACATTTTCCGGCAAATTATCTACTTTTTCACGCTCGTCCGCCACCAAAAAATCAGCTTCTGGAAACTTCTCCCGAAAATAACGCAAATTAGATTGACCTTCAACACCAAAACCAGCAATGACAATTTTCATAACCTGATTATATCACGGGCAATTTACGATTACACCCTAAAACAGCTTGTCGAGCTTATCGTACAGCTTTGTTAATAGCTCTTTTTCTTCCGAAGTAACTGCCGCCAACGTCCACGTGTTGGATGCAAAAAATTGACGAGCCGTTTCAATCAACTGATCAGGAGTTACCGCCAAAATAGAATCTGGAACGGCGGCATAATCTCTCACGAAATCATCAGCAAAATATCGTCCTACGTAGAAATTGCTTACTTGCCCAACAGTTTGAGCACCCATCTGATAACGACCCAACGAATATGACTTCACACTTTCCAAATCTTCTTCAGAAATAGATCCAGCCAAAACTTTCTTCAATTCCCTCACGATAATATCAAAGAGTTTTTCTGCGGTTTCGACATTTACTTGTCCGCCAAAATCCCAAGCCGAATCGTAAAAACCAATCGACGTGTCGCTAAAAATACCATACGCCAAGCCTTTTTTACGAGCCGCGCCAAAAATCCTCGAGCTCATCGTGCCGGTCAGAATGTGGTTCAATGCGTTCATAGCCGTGACTTCTTCGTCACTTAACTCGCGCGGAATCATCATTGACCAGCCAAACGTCAAATTCGTTGCCTCTTTTCGTCTGACTAAAACCGGATTAGCCCTGCGCGGTTCATCGTGCGGAATAACGAATCGCTCGCCAGTTTCCAGTTGCCAGCCCTCAAGGTGTTCTTTAATAGCCGCTTTTCGCCCAGCCATTTTTCCAGCCACCACAAACCGCATATTCTTCAAAGTATGCGTTCGCTTGTGATGATTTTTAATGTCTTTCAGTTCAATATTAGCAATTGTTTTTAAGCGCTGATTATACGTCAAAATATCTTCACCCAGCGCCTGCTGAATGCGCGGCCACATCACGCGGTTGTGATTGTTAAGATAACCAGTTAATTCAGAGCGAACATTGCCCTTTTCCGCCTCAAGCTCATCGGCGTTAAATCGCGGTGTTGTAATAGCCAGCCGCTGAAGCTCCAAAATCCTGTCCCACTCAAAATCCGCACAAATCGCTTCATAAACCATTGAATAGTCAGAAGTGTAAGCGTTGTGATAAGCGCCATTCTTGGTAAATTCCTGCTCATAATTATGCTCCGAACGAAACTTTTCGTTCGCGCCGAACGCCATATGCTCCATAATGTGAGCCGTTTCGTAAATATCTTTATTCAGAACGTAGCGATTTCCCGCTCTGAATTGTACCTGAAAACTCATTACCGTAGCATCTGGAACGTCAATCAACAAGCCGCGCGCACCATTCTTCAGTCTAATTTCCTCAACTGTATGTTTCATTACCTAATTCTCTGATTATTTACGATTTTTCTTGCGGTTCTGTCGCTGAGCCTTTTTCTTCTTTCGAGCTTGATTCTTCGCACGATTTGATTCCGCGCTGGTCTTGCCCTTTTTCACAGAGAAATCATCGTCGCGATTTTCCTCGCCCGAACCAATTTCATTTACGCCACGCTCAACGGCATTTTCCGCCAGCCTAGTTAATTCAGTGTCATATTCGTCGTCTTGAGATTGACGGACTGTAGCGTCGGCTTTATGAATATTAAATATCGTTGCCAAAACTTCATCGCGGAGATTAGCCTGTAAACTCTCAAACAACTTCTGAGATTCTGATCGATATTCCACCAAAGGATCGCGCTGCCCAACACTTCGCCAGTGAATTCCCTCACGCAAATGTTGCATATTCTCCAAATGTTGCATCCACAATGTATCCAACACCGCCATGTAAACTTCGCGCTCAACTCCACGCAAATCATCGGCGCCAATCTCACGCTCTTTCTCCGCGTAAGCTTCTTCAGCCAGCTCCAGCGCCTTCTCATAGCGCAAACGATCTTTCTTTTCCTTACCAACCTTTTCAATTCTTTCCTTATCAACTGGAAAAATAACCGAGAAATCCTCGACGAACTTTGGATTATTCTTTGATGGAAGAGTTGTCAATTCGTGAACTTTAGCTCGCAATAATCGCTCAATTTCTGGCTTAATATTATCGCCTTCCAAAATCCTGCGTCGCATGACATAAACAACGCGACGATGACGGTTAATCACATTGTCATATTGAACAACATTTTTGCGCGTATCAAAGTTGTAGCCTTCAACTCGTTTCTGTGCTGCTTCCAACGTTTTCGATACGGCGCGAGTTCTGATTGGTGTATCATCATCAACGCCCAGCCTGTCCATCAACGATGCAATTCGCTCACCCTGGAAAATTCGCATCAAATCATCTTCGGTCGAAACGTAAAACTGAGTCTCGCCTGGATCGCCCTGACGTCCGCCACGACCGCGCAACTGATTGTCAATTCGGCGTGATTCGTGTCGCTCTGAACCAATAACAACTAGTCCGCCCAATTCCTTGACACCCTCGCCAAGCTTAATGTCGGTACCACGACCAGCAATATTTGTAGCCAAAGTAATCGCACCCTTTTCGCCAGCTTTCGCCACAATCGCAGCCTCACGCTCATTGTTCTTGGCGTTCAGAATCTCAAATTTAATGCCTTCTTTTTCCAAATATTTAGCAATTTGCTCATTCTTTTCAATAGAGCCAGAACCAACCAAAACAGGACGACCTTGCTTGTGGTAATCCTTAATCGCCTCAGCAACAGCTTTAAGCTTGGCTTTTTCAGTCTTGAAGATCAAGTCTTCCTTATCCTCGCGAATAACTGGTTTGTTCGGTGGAATTTGGATAACATCAAGTGAATAAATTTGCTGAAACTCCTCAGCTTCGGTAAATGCCGTACCGGTCATACCGCTCAATTTATTGTACAAACGGAAATAATTCTGGAATGAAATTGTCGCCAAGGTCATACTCTCTTCCAGCACAGGAACGCCTTCTTTTGCTTCAATTGCCTGATGCAAGCCTTCGTTGTAGCGGCGACCCTGCATCAAACGACCAGTGTGCTCGTCAACAATAATCACTTCACCGTCGTTGGTTACAACGTAATCCTTGTCGCGCTTAAACAATGTCTGCGCCCTTAATGCTTGGTCCATGTGATAAACACTGCGCACGTGATCTGGTGTGTACAAGTTTTTTATTCCCAACAATTTCTGGACCTTTTCAACACCTTCATCAGTCAAGGCAACACTTCGGCGCTTCTCATCCAAAACGTAATCTTCTGGAACCAACTTTGCGGCGATTTTAGCAAATGTGTAATAATTGTCAGGATTTTCAGCCGCTGGAGCGGAGATAATAAGTGGCGTACGAGCTTCGTCGATCAAAATTGAGTCGACCTCGTCAACGATCGCAAAGTTCAATTCACGCTGCCTGAGCAGATCAACGTCGTTAACCATATTGTCGCGCAAATAGTCAAAGCCAAACTCGTTATTCGTGCCGTACGTAATGTCCGCAGCGTAAGCTTCTTTACGTGAAACTGGGCGAAGCTTGCGCATTCGAGGGTCGTCGTGATGCTCATTGTCATAATCTTTATCATAAACAAATGACGCTTCGTTAATAATCACACCGGTGGTCAAGCCCAGAAAATCATACACCTGACCCATCCAGCCGGCGTCACGCTGAGCCAAATAGTCGTTAACCGTCACCACGTGAACGCCCTTGCCCTCCAAAGCATTCAAGTAAGTCGGCAATGTCGCCACAAGAGTCTTACCTTCACCAGTTTTCATCTCGGCAACGTTGCCCTCATGAAGAACCATACCGCCAATCAACTGCACGTCATACGGACGCTCGCCAATTACACGCTTAGCAGCTTCCCTTGCCACGGCAAACGCATCTGGCAAAATCGTATCAAGCGTCACATTCTTCTTCGACAAGCGCTTTTTCAGCTCATCAGTCTGCGCACGAAGCTCCTTATCGGACATTTTTTCATATTTGTCATTCAGACCGTTAATAACGTCAACTTGCTTACGCAATCGTTTCAAAATCTTCTTCTGTGGATCGCCAAAAATCTTACTCAGCGCTTTTTGTTGTGTAATTGCCATAAACCTTAAAACTCCCTCACTTTCAGGCATTTTCAAAAACTTCTTTTATTATAACTTTTTTCGGGCAATTTGAAAAGAAAAAGCGCCCAGAATCTGAACGCTTTTCTGCTATTTTAATCTATCAATTATTTTCGACCGAAAGTTTGCTTTAGCTTCGCCAAAATTCCGCGACTTCCGCCAACGTGAGCCAGTACATCGTCTTTATACTTACGAACTTGACCATTCAACCTAGCTTCAACGATATCCACCGCAGCCAAAACGTTCATGGTTGAATCCTTAGCTACAATTTTCTTATCTGGCACATTGATGATAACTTCAACCTCGTACTTGTTGCCGCCAGGATTGTCAATCTGCCTAATCTTAACGTCTGCAGATGCACTTTTTCGCGCGTGGCGCGGCAAGTATTTTCCCAACGAACCAATTTTCCTTTCAACATATTTTTTTGTTGTGGCGTTCAGCTCATACTTAACGCCAGTAATTGTAATATCCTTAATCATTTTTCCTCCTACTAACTAATACGCTCTTATTATATCACGTCACGACCATTCATATATGGACGAAGTACTTCAGGGACGGTCAAAGTTCCATCTGGATTCTGGAAATTCTCCAAAATCACCACCAATGAGCGAGCTAGCGACACCGCAGTTCCATTCAATGTGTGAACAGATTCAATTGCGCCATTTTCTCGGCGAACTCGAATGTTCAAACCACGAGCTTGATAATCAGTACAATTCGAACAACTCGTCAGTTCACGGTAAGTTTGATCAACTGGCGACCAATATTCAATGTCGTACTTCTTTGCAGCCGGCGCACCCAGATCGCCCGCCGCAATATTAACCACGTGATAAGAAATCCCAATTTGCTGCCAAAGTGCCTCTTCAACGCTAAGAATTTTCTCATGAATCTCTTTAGATTGCTCAGGCAAACAAAACGCGTACATTTCCAATTTATTAAATTGGTGAACTCGGAACAGACCACGCGTGTGCTTGCCGTATGTTCCCGCCTCTTTTCGATAGCAAGGACTATACCCAGCGTATAACAATGGCAAATCTTTTTCGTCCAAAATCTCATCCGCGTGATAGCCGGTTAATGGCATTTCCGCCGTACCAATTAGCGTCAAATCTTCGCCGTCAACTACATATTCATTGCTACCTTCGCCCTTCGGAGTAAAACCTGCGCCCTCAGCTGTTCGCAAATTGACCATATGCGGCACGGTCATAAATGTGAAGCCCTGCTTTGTTACGTAATCCAAGGCAAATTGAGTTACGGCATTTTCCAGCAAAGCCAAATCGCCCTTCAAATAATAAAACTTCGCACCAGCCACCTTAGCGCCGCGCTCAAAGTCCACCCAGCCGCGACTTACGGCGTAATCCAAATGGTCTTTTGCACCAGTTTTACAATCGCCATAAACTTTTACCTCAACAGAATCTTCTTCGCCACCCAGAGGCACGTCGTCAAAAGTGATGTTCGGGACGTTTTTAAGAATTGCCGCAACTTTTTCCTCGGTCGATTTCAAATAGCTCTCACGTTCTGCTAGCTCAACTTTCAATTGCTTGCCCTGATCAATCAGTTCTTGATCCGGTCGGCCGCCCTTCATCTTCGCTGAAATAACATTGCGTTGTTCGCGTAGCGCTTCAACCTGCTTCTGCAAATCGCGACGCTCATCGTCTAATTGCAACAATGCCGCAATATCAACTTTATAGCCTTTATCGTTTGCCGACTTTTGCACCAAATCGGCATTTTCTCGGATGAACTTGATGTCTAACATGTATCAATTATATAACAACACAGGCTATATATAAATAAACCCCGCCAGATTTAACAGACGGGGCTTTTTAGATAAGTGTAAATGATTTACTTACATAGCTGTGCCAGGTAACGTCGTTGGCCATGGAACGTTGTCGTCTGGAATATAAGATACACTAACGATCGGAGGGAGTGTTGGTGTTGGATTCTGAGCGCTAGCTGCTTCAGCTTGAATCTGTCCAGTAGTTTGAACTATCCAAGTCAAGTACGAATTACCGTATCGACCAGCGGAAGGACCTTGCATTTGATCGCCAGGGTGTAATCCAGACGGCAATGGAGCTCCGCCGCCGTTCCAGCTATACCCCCAGCCCGTAAGAGCTGCGTACAGATAAACAGTATTGTTAATTCGTCGAACCTTGACTACGCTGGCTTTCATGGATGTTGAGAGAATCTGAGGAACGCTCCTCCAGCCAGTGTCGCCGTACACAACCTTCCAGCCTGTTTTATCACTACCACTAGCTTTAATCCAGCGAATGGCACCGTTTGTAGCAGCTGTATCGGTATAGTACGTACCAACACTAGCCTTAACATTACCCTCAGGCATACCAGTTCCGCGAATTTCGTACGTATCTTTCCATTCTACGTCACAGTCATTATCAGTTTTCTTACCAAGTACTTGATTTGTTTTACCACCCGCAGGAAGATTCTTACCTGTAAATTGTAAACCTAGGTTACTCGTACCATTTCCGGTAATAGTCAATCCAGTCGAGCAAGGCTGAGTACTATTAGTTGCAGAAATTGTAGCATTTTGGCCAGCTGCCCCTGTAGCACCAGTCGCACCGGTAGCTCCCGTGGCTCCTCTAGCTCCTGTAGCACCATTAACTCCATTGCGGCCGTCTTTACCATCCTTGCCGTTTTGGCCATTCTGGCCGTTAATACCGTTTCGACCGTCCTTACCATCCTTACCATCCTTGCCGTCTTGACCATTCTGGCCCTTAAGTAGGTCAGAATATGCTATAACATTCTTCCATTCTGAGTCGCCAGTGTATCGCCACTGAATATACAAAGAGCCTTTTTGGACTTCAATACTACGACCGTCTTTGCCGCGAAGTTCATCAAGAGATATGATTTTCTTCCAATCGCCACCTGAATATTGATACTGAATCTCGCCTGAGTCCTGACGAACAGATATAGAATCTATGTCAAAACCGCCACGTGGCATCATCTTACAAAAGATAAAAAATAGTAGCAATATTAATATTATTGTTATAGTAAACAGACTCAAGACAAATGCCTTTGATGCCGGTTTCCTATTGTTTGTTTCTTCCATCAAAAACAACCCCCAAATCGTTTTTTAACTACTTATGCTTTATCATTCTACACGCATTTAATTTAAAAATCAAGCTATTTTTTACTCTTTATTCACAATTTTCTACTAAACGTGAGAAACCACACCCAAACCAAGCATAACCAACAACAATAAACCCAGGACAAATCGATAAATTATAAACGGTCGAAAATTATTGCTCTGAATAAACTTCAATAACCACGACACAGCCAAATAGCCAACACCGAATGAAATTACCGTGGCGATTATAGTTGGAGTCCAGCCAACGCCGCCAGAAATGTGTTTATATTTGGTAGCGACTTCCAACAGCCCCGCCGCAACTAGTGCTGGAATACCCAAGAAGAAACTCAATTTCGTAACCGACACGCGGTCAAATCCACGAAACAGACCGACTGAAATTGTTGCGCCAGAACGACTAATTCCCGGAATGAGCGACAAACATTGCCCCGCGCCAATAGCCAGCGTGTCTTTCCAGCTCGTCTCAGTTTCGCCACGCTTGTTATTTAC
>JABZJR010000159.1 GCA_015257705.1 Nanosynbacter sp. | reverse complement strand
GTATTTAAGGGGTTGAGGGACAAAGTAGTGAAGAACTGTAAGATATTCAATATAGTGTATTGATGAATTAGAATTGTATGGAAAGATAAACCGCAGAAGGTGAGAGTCCTGTATAAGTAAATCCTTACACATATAACTTTGCTCCCAAGTAACATGGAACACGAGGAATTCTGTGTGAATCAGTGAGGACCATATCTCATAAGGCTAAATACTCTTACTAACCGATAGCGCATAGTACCGTGAGGGAAAGGTGAAAAGAACCCCGGGAGGGGAGTGAAATAGAACCTGAAACCTTATGCTTACAAGCAGTGGGAGCTAAAGTGACCACGTACTTTTTGTAGAACGGGCCAACGAGTTATGGTGTGTAGCAAGGTTAAGGTGCTGGAGCACCGGAGCCGTAGCGAAAGCGAGTCTTAATAGGGCAAAAGTTACATGCTGTAGACCCGAAACCGGGTGACCTATCCATGTGCAGGTTGAAGCGAGAGTAAAATCTCGTGGAGGACCGAACCCATATCCGTTGA
>JABZJR010000158.1 GCA_015257705.1 Nanosynbacter sp. | reverse complement strand
ATTTCCATTATTACCGAATGATGCGTTTGGAAAACCGGAAATTTCCGTCCAGGTCTGACCATAATCAGTTGATTTCGCTATTTTGTCGTCACCGGCTGTAGTTATTATTGTTCCGTTATTAAACACGTGCTGAGGACACCCAATATTATTAGTGCCTTTCCGAGTCCAGGTATGACCGTAGTCAGTAGAAATGTAGGTTGTATAGACACTACCCCTAACAGAACATCCCCCCTAAAAAGGAACCGTCTGGACTGATCTGTACAGACGAATTACTCGCAGGTGTCGCCCACATCGCCTTTTCTGTCCAATTCTGACCGTTATCTATCGATATATATAAATGATGCTGTCCGTCTCTAGGTGTCAATACTATCTTAGACCCGTCCGTACTAAACGATGCGTATTTTATTGTTGTCTGCTTCGAAAATATTTTTCTCCAAGTAACCCCATCGTCTTCGGACATCCATAAGTTTTCGTTATTAGCATTATCTGCCACTAAGATAAAAAGCTTTGAGCCGTCTGGAC
>JABZJR010000156.1 GCA_015257705.1 Nanosynbacter sp. | reverse complement strand
GGACTAGAACGTGAGAAGAAATCAAGATAGCAGAAGTGGTCTGGAAAGGCCCATCAAAGAAGGTGACAATCCTGTACGCGACATTTTGATGAACTCTACTAGCATCCTGAGTACGGCGGGACACGAGGAATCCCGTCGGAATCCGCCAGGACCATCTGGCAAGGCTAAATACTACCTAGTGACCGATAGTGAACCAGTACCGTGAGGGAAAGGTGAAAAGAACCCCGGGAGGGGAGTGAAAGAGTACCTGAAACCGTGTGCTTACAAGTAGTCAGAGCCCGTTAATGGGTGATGGCGTGCCTTTTGTAGAATGAACCGGCGAGTTACGTTTACATGCGAGGTTAAGATGAAGAGTCGGAGCCGTAGCGAAAGCGAGTCTGAATAGGGCGCATGTAGTATGTGGACGTAGACCCGAAACCAAGTGATCTACCCATGTCCAGGTTGAAGGTGCGGTAAAACGCACTGGAGGACCGAACCAGGGCACGTTGAAAAGTGCTTGGATGAGGTGTGGGTAGCGGAGAAATTC
>JABZJR010000155.1 GCA_015257705.1 Nanosynbacter sp. | reverse complement strand
TTTCGATACTCATACCAGCATTCTCACTTCTTATCAGTCCACGACTCCTTCCGGTATCGCTTCTCCCCAATAAGAACGCTCCCCTACCCAGACGGCTTGCGTCTGCCATAGCTTCGGTTCCGTGCTTGAGCCCCGGACATCTTCGGCGCAGCGTCTCTCGACCAGTGGGCTATTACGCACTCTTTAAATGATGGCTGCTTCTAAGCCAACATCCTGGTTGTTTATGAAACGCCACATCCTTCGCCACTTAGCACGGCATTTGGGACCTTAGCTGATGATCTGGGCTGTTTCCCTCTTGACCACGGCCCTTATAAGTCGTAGTCTGACTCCCAAGTTTGATTACAGCCATTCGGAGTTTGACTGGGTTTGGTAACCGGGTAGGTCCCGCTCCTGATCAGTGCTCTACCGCCTGTAATCACCACTTGAGGCTAGCCCTAAAGCTATTTCGGGGAGAACCAGCTATCTCCACGTTCGATTGGAATTTCACCCCTACCCACACCTCATCCTAACCTTTTTCAACAGATATAGG
>JABZJR010000153.1 GCA_015257705.1 Nanosynbacter sp. | reverse complement strand
GTCCAGATTAGGTTATTCAAAGAAAAGAATTGTCAATTTTTTTAAGCTCGCTCATAGCAGGCTTTTTGTTTGAAAACCGACTACGATTGTTTTTGTTTTTCAAAAGGATACACAAAAAAGACTGAACCAGTAGAGTTCAGTCTTTGTTCGCTTTATATTAAAGTGATGTAAGGAAAGTCAATCCACCTAGGATGACACCTGCCGAATTCGGAATGATCAAAATCCAGTCTTTTTTAGGTTCCTTTGTCCAACCATAAATGACCCAGATCAAGCAAGAAATAGCAGCTGACAAGGGTTGGAAAGGTTGGGCCTTGTTTCCCTGTAAATTAGCAATAATTTGTGGGATGTAGGCAATGAAAACGATAATCCCAATAAAGGCACCGATCGAGCCAACGATTTGGTTGATTTTTTGTTTATTCATAAAATTTTACCTCTGTGTATCAAAATAGCATAAGTAGGAAGATAATGCAATTAATTTGCATGCTATTCAAGATGAAAACGATTACATTCGCACAAAATTAGACAATGTGTCAAAAAATGGAAACTAG
>JABZJR010000152.1 GCA_015257705.1 Nanosynbacter sp. | reverse complement strand
AATTAAATAATGAAATTGCGGATCTTAGGAGTGAGGGATGCAGGGTTAAAATTGGAGAAAAGACCGATCCTGCATACAACAGCCCTGATGATATTAAAAATACATATGACTATTTGGAGCGAGGCGATGCAAAATTAAAAGAGATTCGTAAACACTTTATTCATAAAAATCTAGCCACCGCAGCAATTGCGAATGTTTTAGATAAAACTCCTTTTGTGAAGATGGGCAAGTGGGGCGAAAAAATAGATTCATATCTGGAAGTTTTTCGCGACAAGTTATTGTATGGTAAAAATCAGACTGATTCGCAGCCGTGGCATAATCAGCGAGGTTCCGCACTGACGTTTTTAACAATTTCTGAAGCTTATAGATTAAGAGTTTCTGGTGAAAATAGCGAAATATTATCAGAAGGCGAATATCCAACTATGAGCGGTCCGCTGGATAAGTCGGTATTTGACGAGAAGATTAATGGCTTGCCGCTGACAGAAATTATGATTCAAGATAAAGTCAACAACGGTGTAGATAAATCGACGGCTATTGAAGAAGTAGAGAAGAGAATTAGTGAAGTCAGAG
>JABZJR010000151.1 GCA_015257705.1 Nanosynbacter sp. | reverse complement strand
TTCCGGTACGGCTACCTTGTTACGACTTAGTCCCAATCGCCAATCCCACCTTAGACGGCTCCCTCCAAAAAGGTTAGGCCACCGGCTTTGGGTGTTACCAACTTTCGTGACTTGACGGGCGGTGTGTACAAGGCCCGGGAACGTATTCACCGCAGCGTTGCTGATCTGCGATTACTAGCGACTCCGACTTCATGGGGTCGAGTTGCAGACCCCAATCCGAACTGAGACCGGCTTTTAGGGATTAGCTCCACCTCACAGTATCGCAACCCTCTGTACCGGCCATTGTAGCATGCGTGAAGCCCAAGACATAAGGGGCATGATGATTTGACGTCATCCCCACCTTCCTCCGAGTTGACCCCGGCAGTCTCCTATGAGTCCCCACCATAACGTGCTGGCAACATAGAACGAGGGTTGCGCTCGTTGCGGGACTTAACCCAACATCTCACGACACGAGCTGACGACAACCATGCACCACCTGTATACCAGCCCCGAAGGGAAACACCATCTCTGATGCGGTCCAGTATATGTCAAGCCTTGGTAAGGTTCTTCGCGTTGCATCGAATTAATCCGCATGCTCCGCCGCT
>JABZJR010000150.1 GCA_015257705.1 Nanosynbacter sp. | reverse complement strand
TCCTTACATGAAGCGGTACCATTTTCTATTTTCTTTCCTATATCCTCAGCAAGCGCAGATTTAGACATGATAGATATAGATGCTGACATAATAAATAAAATACTTATAAACAAATAAGCAATTATTTTTTTAGAATTGTATTTGCTACCACACCCACTAATAAACATAAACACCTTCATTTAATCATATATGAAGGTGTTTATGCAAGATCTGTTTTTTAGTTTACTTTATAGACTTAAAATAGTTTTCTATCTGAGGAACTTGACTAGCTGGAACCTCTTGTCCCTTTACGAGAGTTGGTATTTTACTGTCTTGGCTCACATCTCTGATGGCTCCGATTACTCCTGTAATATACATTCCATCATCTGTCTCATACAGAGTAGCATTTCCCTGTTGTTCTGTTGCGGGAGTATTTAATAATGTAGGGTCATTCTCTTTAGTGCTTCTTGCAAATACAACCACTTCTGTTAATGTATCTCCTGATATTTCTGGGGTAGGACCTTTAGGGAAAAATCCCTGATATGCAAATGTACTAGTCCAGTTTAAGCCATCGCTATGTAGTAGATCTTTTGTTTCGCCTTCTGTAGTA
>JABZJR010000014.1 GCA_015257705.1 Nanosynbacter sp. | reverse complement strand
AAGAGTAAGACTGTCCCAACTGTGACTCAAGGTGATGTTTCTGGTTCGGCTAGCGACGCGGGCGGTCATAAGCTGTTTTCAATGAGTGCGCAAATTGCAGCGGGTAATAGTGGTGGTCCAGCGTTCGATGAGGATGGCAGGCAGATTGGATTGAACACCTACGGCGGTTCGTCCTGTGCGGATAGGAGCGAGCGCAACAATTCTTGCTTTGGAGAGGGGATATTCCGCGATATTGCCGATCTGAAAACTATGGCGAAGAAAAATAATGTTGCGTTATCGGCGAACGGCGAATTGACTAAGCTCTGGAAAGATGGTTTGGAGAGTTTTTCTCAAGGTAAATATTCTCAGGCAAAAGCTAAATTTGAGCAATTGGATAAAAAATACCCCGACAATTATTTGGTGGCGAAGATGATCGAAGTTTCATCCAATACTCCAGATGACTCTACGGAAAGCGAGGCGTCTAGCGCAGAAGCTGGAACAAGCGAATCAGAAAATAACACTACGGTTATAATTGTGGTTGTGGTGATTCTCTCAACGGGGGCATTATTCTTGACAGTGTCAATTATCGCAATCGCCGTTTCTGTCAGTAATCGCCGTAAGATGAATGCCTATCCATATTCTGTCGCTGGGCAATTCCCGCAGCAGCCTCAGTATCCACAGCAGCCATATCAACAACCAACTCCGCCGCAACAACAATATTCTCAACAAAATTACTATCAGCAGCAGCCTGGTCAATATCCGCCAACATACGCACAGCCGCCTATACAACAGCCTCCAGCTAACTATCCGCCTGCGGCGCCAGTTCAGAACGACAACGATTCTAAAAATCCTCCGGCTCAGAGCTAGTCAAAAACATAGATAACTGATATAATAAAACGCAAGAGTAGTTTTTTGGTGCCAAAAAATTGACCAAAAATCTCGGCAAATTAACGTAATATAAAGGAAAATTTATGGCAGAGACGCATGTTCCGCTAAAGAATTTTAGAAATATTGGTATTATTGCCCATATTGACGCCGGTAAAACGACGACAACTGAGGGTATTTTGTACCGCACTGGCTTGACGCATAAGATCGGTGTGGTTCGTGGTGAAGGTGACGGTGCTACCACCGACTGGATGGCACAGGAGAAAGAGCGTGGTATTACTATTACGTCAGCTGCTGTGACTTGTTTCTGGAAAGATCACAAAATTAACATCATCGACACCCCAGGGCACATCGACTTTACCGCTGAGGTTGAGCGTAGCTTGCGCGTGCTTGACGGTGCAGTTACAGTCTTTGACGGTAAGATGGGTGTTGAGGCTCAGTCTGAAACTGTTTGGCGCCAGGCTAATAAGTACGGCGTGCCACGTATTTGTTTCGTTAACAAGATCAACCAGACCGGCGGTGACTTCTATAAGTCTCTAGAGTCAATTCACAACCGCTTGAGTAAGCAGGCTTTCCCAGTTCACTTGCCAATTGGTTTTGAAAAGACTATCCACGGTGTTGTCGACTTGATTGACATGAAGGCTTACACCTACGACGACTACACAGACCACGAGCTTAAGGTTGGCGAGATTCCAGCTGATATGCTTGAGAAAGCTAAGAACGCACGTTCTCTGTTGGTTGAAAACGCCGTTGAGGCTGATGATGAACTTACTATGAAGTTCTTGGAGCAGGGCGAAGAAGCTATTACCGTTGACGAGCTGAAGATGGCTCTACGCAAGCGCGTTTTGGCCGGTGACTTTTACCTAGTCACTGGTGGTGACGGTCGCGGCGTGATCGTTGAGAAGTTGCTTGACTTGATGGTTGACTTCTTGCCAAGCCCGCTAGACGTTGATGAAATTTGGGGCAAGAATCCAAAGACTGGCGACGAAGTTAGCCGCAAGCCATCAGATAAAGAGCCTTTGTCTGCTTTGGCGTTTAAGATTGCTGCCGATCCATTTGTTGGTAAATTGATCTTCGTTCGTGTCTATTCTGGCGTTTTGAACTCAGGAAGCTACGTGCTTAATACGACAACTGGCGAGAAAGAGCGAATTGGACGAATCGTTCGTATGTTTGCTGACAAGCGTGAAGAAATTAGCAAGGTTGAAGCTGGTGACATCGCTGCCGTGGTTGGTCTGAAGTCTACCGCAACTGGTAACACGTTGTCTGACGTAGCTCACCCAATTGCTCTTGAGTCAATTGAATTCCCAGAGCCACCAGTATCGATTGCTGTTGAGCCAAAATCAAAGGCTGACCAGGAAAAAATGGCGTTGGCATTGCAACGCTTGGCTGAAGAAGACCCAACTTTCCGAATTCACACTGACGAAGAAACAGGTCAGACAATTATGTCAGGAATGGGTGAGTTGCACCTAGACATTCTTATTGACCGTATGAAGCGCGAATTTAAGGTTGAAGCCAATATTGGCGAACCTCAGGTTGCCTTTCGCGAAAGCATCAAGGGTCGCTCTGAAGTTCAAGGTAAGCACGCCAAGCAGTCTGGTGGTCGCGGTCAATATGGTGACGTTTGGGTTCGCTTTGAGCCAAATGAGACTGGTAAAGGCTTTGAATTCGTTGATGAAATTAAGGGTGGTGTGGTTCCTCAGGAATATCGCCCAGCCGTAATGAAGGGTATTCGCGAAACATTGGAAGGCGGCGTTATTGCTGGCTATCCAGTTGTTGACGTTAAGGCCACACTTTACGATGGTTCATATCACGACGTTGACTCCTCAGAATTGGCGTTCTCATTGGCAGGTTCGATAGCTGCTCGTGAAGGTATTAAGCAAGCTAACCCAATCTTGCTTGAGCCAGTTATGAAGGTTGAAGTCACTACACCAGAAGACTTCATGGGTGACATCATCGGCGACCTTAACTCACGTCGCGGACGTATCGACGCTATGGAAGACTTGATGGGTGGCGCTAAGTTGATTAAGGCATTTGTGCCATTAGCAAATATGTTCGGCTACACATCAGACATTCGTTCAATGTCTCAAGGTCGCGCCGCTTCAACGATGGAATTGGCTCAATACGAGGAAGTTCCACCAAACGTTGCACAAGAGATTATCGAAAAGCGAAATAAATAATCTCTACCTCATAAAAAATCCTCGGAGCGAATCCGGGGATTTTTATTTGGATAAATTTCAGGTTATTTTTCATGATATCTGTGTGTTGCGGCGGAATAAATTGATGAATTGTCGGCGAATTGGGCGACCGACGATGTTGCCGAATGACGCGCCAATTGCTACTGCCACGCCGATGAGGATTGCTCGCGCTAAGATAGCCAAGGCTGGTAGGAAGTTTGCGCTGTTCGGCGGATATAAGACTACGCCCATTAATCCATTATAGAGCGACAATCCTGGGACTAATGGCACGATTCCCGCCGCGATGATCGCCAGGGAAGGGAATTTCCATAATCTGGAAGTCATAACTGCGACTAGTCCAATTACCGCCGCCGCGATGCCGCTCGCTGTTACGATATCAAAGCCAAAACTCATGGCTAATCGTGAAATCCACCAGCCAAAAATTGCGATTAATCCAGAGATAACCATTCCCAAAAATCGAGAATGATTCCTCAGAACGAACGCCGCCGCGATAATTCCAGCACCCAAATATTGAGTGTGTCCGTCCGCCAATGTCAATCGATCTGGTGTTGCTGGGAAAGTAATACCGAATTTTGTCGCAATGTATAATCCGACCATCACGCCGGCAATTACGCCGCCCGTCGCCATTACGACTTTTAGTAATCTGGCGTTGGCAGTCATGTAATATTCGTCGATTGCGTCCTGGAATGCGCCGACAAACATCAATCCCGCGACTAATAAAACGATTCCGCTGATAACTAACAACGTTGCATTGACGCTCAGACCCAGATAATTGCTGAACCAAGCTGCGCCCGCCGCCACCAATGTTACGAAAATTGCTACGAGGGCTTGCGAATAAAACAACGGCGCGCCAATACGCCCCAGCCACCTTAGTAATCCAGTTGCTGAGAATCCGAGCAGAAACGCGATTGACGCCATGAGTAAACTGCCGCCGTACAGAATGACGGAACCCGCGCTCACTAATCCGCCCGCCGCGTAAACAACTAATCGGGAATGTTCGGTGGGTTTTTTGAGTATTTGTTGCAATCGATCTTCGGCTTCTTCCAGGGAAAGTTGCTTGCGACGAATGTCGAGGGCTAATAATTGCAATGCTTGAATCAATTGATAATTAGGGTCGTCAGGAACGATAACTCGCGCCATCGTCAAAGGCTCATGGCTAACTCCGCGGTCTTGAGAAATTGTCACCAAAGTGTAACTCACGTCCACATGAACGGGTCTGCGGCAATATGTCCGCGTGATTCCTTGTGCCATACGAACCACATCGCGCGCCACTACGCCCATGCTCAGGAGTTGCTCGGCAATTGTCATAGCCAGGCGCAAAGCTCGCATATTCGGTGTCAAACTTTCGTCGATTTTCTCCAGATGATGCTCTGGCTCAAAGTTGTAAAGATTAGCGACTCGGGCTAATGATTGCTCAATGAATTTTGGTACTTTTTTCTTCACAATATCTAGTGTAACAAATTTTATGCCAATAGAAATAGCCCGCCAAGAGAGCTCTAGCTCAAGGCTTAAGCCTTAAGCGAACTATTTCTTGACGGGCGGTTAGTCCTCCTCGTCGTCGCTATCATTGTCGCGCGTGGGTGGTCGCGGTGCAGTTACGGCAAAGATCGCCGGGAATAAGCACAGCAGCACCACATATACCAGGATTCCAGTCGTCTCTATCCAGTCAAGAGGATCACTCAGTGCTGTCACGAGCACGTTCCTTGCAATCAATGTATTGACAACGTAAAAGAGTCTTGAAATCAACACCGCCGGGGTGATCAACACAATAGCCATCAATAGAGCTGCTGTTGTGGGTTTGTTGTTGAAACAAATCCAAACAAGGATGGCGGAAGTCACCTGTGCTGCCGCTGCTAGTGCAATGGAGATAATTACCGCTCCGACAGTCGCGTTTAGCGCGAGTACGAATACCGCACTCATACTAAAGATCAGCGACGCAACCCTGAATTTGGCATCGGTATTATTAACCATGATTTCCCTTTCTATCTGGAGGACCTTCTTTGTTGACGGGATTGTCAACAAAGACTGTATTCATTTTACAACATCTACATCAAAAAGTCAATAGGATATATAAAATAATTTTATAACCAAAAGAAATAGCCCGCCAAGAGAGCTCTAGCTCAAGGCTTAAGCCTTAAGCGAACTATTTCTCTTGACGGGCGGTTAGTCCTCGTCGTCGTCGCGCGTAGGCGACGTTGGCACGGTGACCGCAAGGAGGATGGCGATAGCGCTCGTAAACGCAACGAATCCTCCCAAGGATGCTACCTTATCGGGCTCAATAGTAGCCCCAAGCGGGGTGTCCATGACCCTTAGATCCCTAAGCGCGTATAGAGTAGGCAGTTCAGCTACCGGTATCCATAGAATGAAAGGGATCAAGGAGTGATCCTCCGGAATGAGATATCTCCACATGAGATATCCCCCCATTGGCAGAGCCATCGCCGCGCAGGCGATGGCAGCGGCAGCTGTAAAGTACGTGCTCCCCATAAGGAGCAGTATCAGACTAGTCAGGGCGAGGGACGCAACAGCAAGTTTGAGCTTCAACACAGTGACTCCTTTTCAAGATATGCAAGGACTACCTTCGTTGACGGGATTGTCAACAAAAGTCTGTATTAATTTATGCCACACTTGCGTAAAAAAGTCAATATAATATACAAAATGATCTCACAAACCAATAGAAATAGCCCGCCAAGAGAGGCTCAAGCCAAGGCTTAAGCCTCAGCGAACTATTTCTCTTGGGCGGGCATCAGCCCAGCCTTGTCACCAAGGAAGGAGGTAGTCAACCTTCCGAAGAATGCTCTTTCGGGGTTTGGGCTCTTCGCCCAAAGGCCTAAAGTAGTCGTCAAAATTGGGCGTATTGTCCAATTTGATCTCCTTCTTCAGTGCGCGCCTGAAGACATAATCTGTCTTTAGGTCTCTGAATTCGGTGAAAAACGACCAAGTCACCTTGGCCGCATACACGCAAAACGCTGCGGAGAATACCGACAGAATCCAGAAGGGGATTCGAACTTCGCTCTGACTCATCGCAATAAAGCGATGGTCAAATTGCCTCATCGCGATCGCGATGAAGCTCACGGCTACCGCAAGGTATCCGACGGGGACGAAGAGCAGCACGTAAGCAATAATACGTGCCCTGACGCTGTAGGACTCTACCTTGAACAGTCCGTTGGTTTCCATTTCGGTGACCAACCTTTCGTTGTTGCTGGTACTGGTACTACTTCTGCTAAAATGGAGTTTAACAGAAGCTTACATCATTTATACCACACTTGTGCAAAAAAGTCAACACTAATCAACTTTCTGTAAAATAATACCCGTTCTGGCTGGCAAGTAAACTTTAAGATTGTGATTATTGTGAGCTGGGGAAGTAAAAAATCGGGAATTATGGTCTATTCGCTCCTGTCCGCCGAAGTTCTTATCATCGCTACTTAACGCCAATTTATAAGAGCCGGCTTCTGCGGGTACTGCGTAATCTGAGTGAGATTTGTCGGGCGAAAAATTGATAACAAATAAAAAGTCGCCATGCATAAAACTTACCGTGTGATCAGATTGGCGAACTGTCAGGTGTTGAATGTCAGAATTGTCAATTTGTCGAATGACCTTCATTAGCGCCGCGTCAAAATCGCCCAACCATTGATATTTTAAGAAGCCGTTGTCGCGTAAATTCCATTGCCGACGAGCGTGCTTAAACGACCAATTATTGCCCTCGCGCGGAAAATCAATCCATTCCGGATGCCCGAATTCATTGCCCATAAAATTCAAATAACCGCCGCCATGTAGCCCAGCTGTCATTAGACGAATTAGTTTATGCAGGGCTATTCCACGTTCGGTCTTAAGATCTGGATCAATTTTATCCATGTGCCAATACATATTTTTATCAATCAGTCGGAAAATCAGCGTTTTATCACCGACAAGCGCTTGATCGTGGCTTTCGGCGTAATTGATGACTTTTTCCTCTGGGCGATGCGAACTCAAAGTGTAAGCCAATTGCCCCAAATCCCAATCTTCATCATTTTTCTCTTTCAGGGTTTTTATCCATAAATCTGGCGCGCCCATTTGCAAGCGATAATCAAATCCCAGCCCGCCGTCTTTTGTCGATGCGCCCAGTCCAGGAAAGCCGCTCATTTCCTCTGCAATTGTCGTGGTGTCGGAGCGAACTGCGTGGATGGTTTCATTCGCCAATCGTAAATAAGCGAGCGCGTCTTTATCGACGCTGTCGCGGAAATAATCGTCATAACTAGTGAAACTTTTTCCGAGTCCGTGGTCGTGGTAAATCATACTAGTTACGCCATCAAACCTAAATCCGTCAATGTGATATTCGTCCAGCCACCAACGGCAATTACTTGCCAGAAAATGCAAAACTTCTGACTTGCCGTAATCGAACAGCCGCGAATCCCATTCTGGATGATTTGTTGGCTTGAAATATTGTGCCGGATCGCCGGCAAAATTGCCCAGACCTTCGACTTCGTTTTTGGCGGCGTGAGCGTGAACGAGGTCAATGATGACGCGCAGTCCCATTCCGTGCGCCGTGTCAACCAATTTCTTAAAATCGTCGGGCGTGCCAAATCTTGACGAAACCGCGAAAAAGTTGCCGACGTGATATCCGAAGCTGCCGTAATATGGATGCTCGGCGATTGCCATAAGTTGAATGGTGTTATAGCCAGATTCCTTAATTCGCGGCAAAACCTCCGCGGTGAATTCGCTGAAGCTGGCTACTTTTTCTTTCTGACTGCTCATGCCAACGTGCGCTTCGTAAATCAGGGGAACTTTTGGCTTGGGCGGGATTTTATATTGCCAATTGTAGGGAGTTTTTGGCGACCACACGACCGCGGAGAAATCGACAGAATTTTCGTCCTGAACGACGTAATTTGCGTATGAAGGCAGCCGCCAGCCGTCGCCAGACCAATAGACGCGCAATTTGTATTTTTGTCCGTGACGAAGCGAATTTTCAGGAAGATTTATGCTCCATTCGCCATTTTTATCGCGATTTAAGGCGAATTCCTCGCGCTCTTTCCAATCTGAAAAATCGCCAACTAAGAATATTCGAGTAGCGTTCGGCGCCCATTCTCTAAACGCCCAGCCCGTATCCGTTTTATGAAGTCCGAAATGTAAAAAACCCATCGCGAATTCGGCTGGCGTCTTGCCGCTTAAAACCGTTTTCAGCTTCGAAGAAATATACTTCTCGCGCGCCTGAATTGTGGATTTGTGCGGCGCTAGCCACTGGTCCAAATCAACGAGGGTTTTATTGCTCATGTTTCTAGTGTAGCGGAAAAAACTGATATAATCTATCAAATGAAACCTTTTTCTTTTGAAATAACTTCACGATTTAACGACACGTTGGCGCGAACGGGAATTATTCACACGCCACACGGTGATATTAAAACGCCGGCGTTTATTGTGGTTGGAACTAAGGCTAATGTTAAGGCGATGATCCCGGAGATGGTGAAAGATGTCGGCGCGCAGGCGGTGCTGTCGAACGCTTATCATTTATATCTGCAACCGGGTCATGAGTTGATTGAAAAGGCTGGATATCTTGGCAAATTTATGCACTGGGATGGTCCGACGTTTACGGATAGCGGTGGTTTTCAAGTGCTAAGTTTGGGATCGGGTTTTAAGAAGGTTTTGGCTATGAGCACTGATGTTGACGAAGAAATTGCGATTGCTAAAAAATCGTCGCGTCATGCTTGGGTGGACGAAAACGGTGTGATGTTTAAGTCGCATCTGGACGGCTCTTACCATAAATTCACGCCAGAATTGTCCATGCAAATCCAGGCTGGAATTGGCGCTGATATTACTTTTGCGTTTGACGAATTGACCTCTTTGATTGATCCGTACGAATATCAAGTTGAGGCGCTGGCCAGGACGCATGCTTGGGCGGAGCGAAGTTTGGCGGAAGTCAAGCGCCTAAGGGCGGCTCGTCCAGATAAGCCATATCAAGCTTTATTTGGCGTTTTGCAAGGCGCGAATTACGAGGATTTGCGAAAGCAAACTGCCGAGTTTTTGGGCGCGATGGATTTTGATGGCTATGGAATCGGCGGCGCGCTGGAAAAGGAAACTATGGCGCAAACGATTCAGTGGGTCAATCAAATTCTGCCTGAAAATAAACCGCGTCATTTACTGGGAATTTCCGAGCCTGATGATATTTTTGCGGCAATTGAGCAAGGAATTGACACTTTTGACTGCGTGAGTCCGACGCGAGTGGCTAGGAACGGCGCCGCGTATACGCCGTTTGGCCGAGTTAATGTGCGTGGCCAGAAATACCGTGAGATGTTTGCGCCAATTATGGACGATTGCGATTGCTATACTTGCAAGAACTACACGGCGGCTTATCTCTGTCATCTTTTGCACGCCCGCGAGTCGTTGGCTGGAACGTTGTTGTCAATTCACAACGAGCGATTTATCGTTAAGTTGGTTGACGATATTCGTGCCAGCTTGGAGGATGGGACTTTTTACGAGTTCCGCGATTCGTTCCTGGCGAAGTATTATAGTAAGAAATAGGCTATTTACAACTGATTGGAAAATCGTTATAATTAAACTCATACGCCGTGAGGTCTTTTTTATGGACTGTACCCGCGTGAAAAATAATAATTAAATTAAGGAGAACTTCTACAAATGGCAGATGCATTTGACCGAAGCAAACCGCACGTTAACGTTGGTACAATGGGCCACGTTGACCACGGTAAGACTACGCTGACTGCTGCGATTACTGCAGTGTTGGCAAAGCGCCTACCAAGCGCAGTTAACAAACCTGTTGCGTACGACCAGATCGACAACGCACCAGAAGAGAAGCAACGTGGTATTACTATCGCGTCTTCACACCAAGAGTATGAATCAAAGAATCGTCACTATGCACACGTTGACATGCCAGGACACGCTGACTACGTCAAGAACATGATTACCGGTGCTGCTCAGGTTGACGGTGCGGTATTGGTTATCGCTGCAACTGACGGCCCAATGCCTCAGACTCGTGAGCACGTTTTGCTTGCAAAGCAGGTTGGTGTGCCAAAGATCGTTGTCTTCTTGAACAAGATGGACATGGCTGACGAAGAAATGGTTGAGCTGATCGAAGAAGAAGTTCGCGAACTTCTTGAAAAGAACGGCTTCGACAAGGACGCTCCAATCATCAAGGGTTCTGCTCTTAAGGCTCTTGAAGGTGACGAGAAATACGAAGACGCTATTATGGAATTGGTTGACGCAATGGACAGCTACATTCCAGAGCCAGCACGTGATATGGACAAACCATTCATTATGCCAATTGAGGACGTCTTCTCAATTAAGGGTCGTGGTACAGTAGCAACTGGTCGTATCGAGCAGGGTGTTGTTAAATTGAACGACGAAGTTGAAATCGTTGGTTTGAAGCCAACTCAGAAGTCAGTTGTAACTGGTATTGAAGCCTTCAAGAAATCTCTTGACCAAGGTCAAGCAGGTGACAACGCAGGTGTCTTGCTACGCGGTATTGAGCGCAGCGACATTGAGCGTGGTCAAGTTTTGGCAAAGCCAGGCACAATTACTCCACACACTGAGTTTGAAGCTGAAGTTTACATCTTGAAGAAGGAAGAAGGCGGTCGCCACACTCCATTCTCAAAGGGCTACAAGCCACAGTTCTACTTCCGCACAACTGACGTTACTGGTGAAGTTGAATTGCCAGCTGACAAAGAAATGGTTATGCCAGGCGACACTGTAACCTTCAAGGTTAAGTTGCTTGCACCAATCGCTATGGAGCAAGGTTTGAACTTTGCTATCCGCGAAGGTGGCCGTACAGTTGGTGCTGGTGTTGTTACAAAGATCAACAAATAATCTTGATAACACAAGCCTAATTAAATCCCCCGAACTTTCGGGGGATTTTTGATGTCGCTGTGATAATGTATGTTTAATCGCGACTAGTTCTCGGATCAAAACATTCTTCAGAAAGACTAAGCTTGTAGTTAGGATCGCTATTCTCCTTGTTAGTAGAAGTGGTTTTTGTGATTTCCCAAGCAACCTTCTCTCCGTCTATTGTTGTCATAAATTGAGGAAGACAGAGGTATTGCTCATTTTCACCGTACGGAAAAGATACGGGCTTAGTGAATTGTCCCGTGCTACGTTTCTTCTCTTGACATGTGTCTACATTCTTTGTGATGTCGGTTGGAATATAAGCGTCATACTCCATTGCTAATGTCCTTGTCTTGTTTATTAGATATGAGGGCTTGATGAGCGGCGTCCTTTGTCCATGAATCTGCTCGGTGAAGTCGATACCGTAGAATTTGAACGTAACCAAATCGTCTCCATCGCAAATAGCTAGTGGACAGTCTGCCTCTTCGGGGGATCCTGTACAGTAAACTGAAAACCCTTCTTGTATACCTTTATCTGAATAATAAATCGAATTCTTTTCTATATCAATTCCTTTTTCAGAGCCGCCGTATGGGGCTGAACTTGAGCTTCCAGCATCAACTCCTTTTTCGCCTGCGCATCCAGCCAATACACACGATGGTAATAAAGCTAGCATTGCAAGTGCTCGATATACTTTTGCAGTATCGACGCGTGGCGCTTTTTCTGCAAACATTCTTTTTTCCATATATCCTCCCGTTGATAATATGTAAAAGTTAATAAATTGCCAATATTATACATATTTTTTGCTGTAAAGTAAAGTTAATTGACAAAGCGGTAATGTTTATGGCAGAATAAAGACATCTAATATAAAACAGAAAAAGGAGATTTTGGTGAATAAACAGAAATTGCTAATTGTTGGCGGAGGCGGAATGGTCGGTGCGACGGCGGCTTATGCGTGCGCGTTGCGTAGTGTTATTGAAGAGATTGTGCTGATTGACCGTAATGAAGATTTGGCTTGGGGTCAGGCGGCTGACATTAATGACGCGATGGGAATTGACAGAAATGTCGTGGTTCATACGGGAAATTATTCTGATATCAATGACGATGACATCGTTGTGATTACCGCGGGTGCGCCGCAACTTCCTGGGCAGACTCGGTTGGAGCTGATTGACGTTAATGCAAAAATTATGCGTGATATTGTGAAAAATATTATGGCGAATGGCGCGAAGCCGTATTTGGTGATTGTCAGTAATCCGGTTGATGTTCTGACTTACGTGGCGCTTAAGGAATCTGGTTTGCCGAAAAATCGCGTGTTTGGGACAGGTACGACGCTTGATACTTCACGAATGAAGTCGTATTTGGCGGATGCATTGAATGTCGACAGCAAAGCGGTTGACGCTTATATTCTGGGCGAGCACGGCGATTCGTCATTTTCGACAATTGAAACGGCGCAAATTGGTGAAGTGCCGATTAGAGAATATCCTGGATTTACAGAGGAAATGATTGACGGAATTGAGCAGAAGGTTCGCGAGCGAGCGTATCGGGTCATCGAAACAAAGAAATCGACATATTTTGCAATTGGGTTTGTCGTGTCTAAGATCGTTTCGGCGCTCCGAAAATCGACGCACACGGTTTATCCTGTTTGCTCTTTGGCTGAAGGCGAATATGGCTTGAATAATGTTGTGCTTGGATTGCCGTCAACAATCAGTAGTGACGGCGTGAAGATTTTGGCGGGCTATCCACTTACCGAACGAGAAAAAGAATCGCTGAATAAATCCGCTGGAATTATCGCGGAAATGATTTCTCATCTTGAT
>JABZJR010000149.1 GCA_015257705.1 Nanosynbacter sp. | reverse complement strand
AAGATGACGGCTGGGCCGCCGAGTTTGCTAAACCTATTGATCAATTTATCGAATACGGTAAAAATAAATTTGGCGAATAAATTATCACCTATAGACATGAACAATTACTCAAATTTTGTATTTCCGGCTGTAGTTTTTGAAGCATTTCCAATTCTGAAAAAATTGGGTTATGTTCGACAATTCGCACCACTGATACCGCTCAGTCCAGATACGACTTTTCATCTATTCGGCGGTAAGGACGGGTACTTTCTTATACTAGTTATGACCGACTATGCCGACCCAATAGATCAGAGTCGAGAACTAAAGAATATTTCTGGTGAATATGCGTTTGAGTTTACTAAGCTCATCAAACCGTATAGTAACGATGAATATATTGGGATAAAAGAAAATGACGAGATACTTGAAGATCCAACCGTGTCAGACCCTAATAGTTACTACCGTTTTTATGTCGCCGAAACAAAACACAAAATCGATCTGCGTTATCCATAAAAAATGCCGTTTTCTGCTATAATTATCTCATGAGGAGCATGAGGGGATGAGTCAGGCGCTATATCGTAAATATCGCAGTCGTAGTTTGGATGAAGTTTTAGGTC
>JABZJR010000148.1 GCA_015257705.1 Nanosynbacter sp. | reverse complement strand
CCATTAGCTAGTTGGAGAGGTAACGGCTCACCAAGGCGATGATGGGTAGCCGGCCTGAGAGGGTGATCGGCCACAAGGGGACTGAGACACGGCCCTTACTCCTACGGGAGGCAGCAGTGGGGAATATTGGACAATGGACCAAGAGTCTGATCCAGCAATTCTGTGTGCACGATGAAGTTTTTCGGAATGTAAAGTGCTTTCAGTTGGGAAGAAATAAATGACGGTACCGACAGAAGAAGCGACGGCTAAATACGTGCCAGCAGCCGCGGTAATACGTATGTCACAAGCGTTATCCGGATTTATTGGGCGTAAAGCGCGTCTAGGTGGTTATGTAAGTCTGATGTGAAAATGCAGGGCTCAACTCTGTATTGCGTTGGAAACTGTATAACTAGAGTACTGGAGAGGTAAGCGGAACTACAAGTGTAGAGGTGAAATTCGTAGATATTTGTAGGAATGCCGATGGGGAAGCCAGCTTACTGGACAGATACTGACGCTGAAGCGCGAAAGCGTGGGTAGCAAACAGGATTAGATACCCTGGTAGTCCACGCCGTAAACGATGATTACTAGGTGTTGGGGGTCGAACCTCAGCGCCCAAGCAAACGCGATAAGTAATCCGCCTGGGG
>JABZJR010000147.1:298-645 GCA_015257705.1 Nanosynbacter sp. | reverse complement strand
GTCTGTTAGGTCGGGAGTTAAATCCGGGGGCTCAACCCCCGTTCGCTCCCGATACCGGCAGACTTGAGTTTGGTAGGGGAAGGTGGAATTCCTAGTGTAGCGGTGGAATGCGCAGATATTAGGAAGAACACCAGTGGCGAAGGCGGCCTTCTGGGCCATAACTGACGCTGAGGAGCGAAAGCTAGGGGAGCAAACAGGATTAGATACCCTGGTAGTCCTAGCCGTAAACGATGGACACTAGGTGTGGGGGAATATTTCTTCCGTGCCGCAGCTAACGCATTAAGTGTCCCGCCTGGGGAGTACGGCCGCAAGGCTAAAACTCAAAGGAATTGACGGGGGCCCGCACA
>JABZJR010000147.1:0-288 GCA_015257705.1 Nanosynbacter sp. | reverse complement strand
CATGTGGTTTAATTCGAAGCAACGCGAAGAACCTTACCAGGGCTTGACATTTAGGTGAAGCGGCGGAAACGTCGTGGCCGAAAGGAGCCTAAACAGGTGGTGCATGGCTGTCGTCAGCTCGTGTCGTGAGATGTTAGGTTAAGTCCTGCAACGAGCGCAACCCTCGTCGTATGTTGCCAGCGGTTAGGCCGGGCACCCATACGAGACCGCCGGCGTCAAGCCGGAGGAAGGTGGGGACGACGTCAAGTCATCATGCCCCTTATGTCCTGGGCTACACACGTGCTACAA
>JABZJR010000145.1 GCA_015257705.1 Nanosynbacter sp. | reverse complement strand
GAAAATTACTTCCCTACAAAATCGTTTAAAGGGATAGTTCTATTAGTAGATGTAGAACGAGCTCAACATGTATTAGATACCCTTGTAGCAGATACACAGATTGATTTGGCTGCCATAGCCAATCGATTTTGTGAAAATACAGACTTTGGTATGATGATGGAGGAAACTGAGTTGGTTCGCCAAATTTTTTCCAGTTTATATAATGTGCCAGATCAAATTAGGTCCCATTATTTTAAACTAAAGATTGTAGAAATATTTTTATTATTGTCTGTAATCTCTACAGAATCCCATGAAAAACGAGGTAGCTATCGAAAGCAACAGGTAGATATTGTAAAAGCAGTAGGTAAATATTTGTCTAAAAATTTCGTTAAACGTATAACCATTGATGATCTATCCCGTAATTTTGATGTTCCTGCATCAACCTTAAAGCGTTGCTTTAAGGGCGTATATGGTGTGACGATTCATCAGTTCATCAAAGAATGTCGCCTTAATGAGGCAAAACGTTTACTGCAAGAAACGGATGAATCCATCCTACAAATTGCCAATGCCGTAGGTTATGAAAACGGTAGTAAATTTACAAGTACCTTTAAGGACTTTGTCGGTATGACACCGAGTGATTACCGTAGAGTATAATTACATATTGTTTAAGTATATCTAACAAAAGTATCAAAATCGTATAATTTTGGTCTTTTCGGAGTAGATA
>JABZJR010000144.1 GCA_015257705.1 Nanosynbacter sp. | reverse complement strand
GATCCAGAGATGTCCGAATGGGGGAACCCGGCAGGTAATGCCTGTCACTCATTACTGTTAAGGTAATGTAGAGGAAGACGCAGTGAACTGAAACATCTAAGTAGCTGCAGGAAGAGAAAGCAAAAGCGATTGCCTTAGTAGCGGCGAGCGAAACGGCAAGAGGGCAAACCGAAGAGTTTACTCTTCGGGGTTGTAGGACTGCAACGTGGACTTAAAGATTATAGAAGAACTACCTGGGAAGGTAGGCCAAAGAGAGTAATAGCCTCGTATTCGAAATAGTCTTTATACCTAGCAGTATCCTGAGTACGGCGAGACACGAGAAATCTCGTCGGAATCTGGGAGGACCATCTCCCAACCCTAAATACTCTCTAGTGACCGATAGTGAACCAGTACCGTGAGGGAAAGGTGAAAAGCACCCCGGGAGGGGAGTGAAATAGAACCTGAAACCGTGTGCCTACAACAAGTTCGAGCCCGTTAATGGGTGAGAGCGTGCCTTTTGTAGAATGAACCGGCGAGTTACGATATGATGCGAGGTTAAGTTGAAGAGACGGAGCCGTAGGGAAACCGAGTCTTAATAGGGCGCATTAGTATCATGTCGTAGACCCGAAACCATGTGACCTACCCATGAGCAGGTTGAAGGTGAGGTAAAACTCACTGGAGGACCGAACCAGGGCACGTTGAAAAGTGCTTGGATGACTTGTGGGTAGCGGAGAAATTCCAA
>JABZJR010000143.1 GCA_015257705.1 Nanosynbacter sp. | reverse complement strand
ACCTAGAACCAATTGAATAGATAAACACCATTAACCATTGACTTACCATACGTCAATAAACTGGGTGAACATTAACAATTTAACCGTATAACTGGGTAGATGATAGTAACTTAAAGGTAAGAGTTTTATCACCATCGAAAGATGAAGGGCTGTTGTGATAGCAGACTCCTTAGTGTAGGCGTCGAGAACCTACCTATCGTCTACTCAACTGGACAGATGATATGCACTGGGGCTGCCACCTTTCGTAGTTCCGTTGAGGTGAAACGTTGCTCGGCGTTCTAGGGAGCTATGCAACGTGTATCGTCTGTTCAACTGGTAGCACCAACGCACCTTTTATTTTCATGGAAACATTGTATACCTACCCAAAATTGAAGACAACTATCATTTGGTGCTATCAACTGGCTATATAAGTAGCGGAATAGGTAGACGCTCATAAGCAGCAGGTTAAGAGTTGTTGGATAGCCAACTCAAAGAAACCAAAAGTGCCGTATGAAAAATAGCGCAGCTGCTCGGAAATTGTGATGTGACTTTACGAAACTCAATTCCCTCGAATGCGAGGAAATTAAAACTCGGCAAATCATCACCTTATATAGCCGCCAGTTATGCGGTTGAAAGTAGAATATATAACTAAATAGGAAGGATTGTATGTTTTCAATACATCCAATAGAGGTGATGTGGGCACAAGCGCCATCAGATATTAAAATAAATTTATCCCTTAGTCTTATAGTAGAAATACTTAAGA
>JABZJR010000142.1 GCA_015257705.1 Nanosynbacter sp. | reverse complement strand
TCACTGCGGAATCTCTCAACATCACAATATAGCCGCGAATATTTAGCTATAATTTTATGGCTATCTATATTTTTAACAAGCTCATCAACTTTATAATCAGCGATGAAACACAACTCTCTCTCGACAATCTCTTTATCCACCGTAATATCACGCCAAAAATCAGGCGGCAAGCACAACGAGGCGTGAGGAATGTGAAGAATAATATTGTCCATCATCCTACGAGCATCTCCCGTAACTCAATGAACTAGATCTCACAAACCCAATTCGCGCAGCTGAGCAGGATCGACAACTGATGGCGAATTCATCATCACATCCACACCAGAGCCATTCTTTGGAAACGCCAGAGTCTCGCGAACGTTTTGCTCATCGGTCAGTTCCATCAAAATACGATCAACGCCAAAAGCGCACCCTGCGTGAGGCGGAGCGCCGTATTTGAAAGCGCCTAACATAGCACCAAACTTCTCTTCAACATAGGATTCACTGAAGCCCAGCAAACCGAACACTTTGTATAGCACCGCTGGATTATGGTTGCGAACGCCGCCAGAGCAAATCTCATAGCCATTCATCACCATATCAAACTGATCAGCGACAATGGATAATTTTTCGGCGTCAGTTTCAGCAGACTCCAGAGCTTGCAAACCACCCTTTGGCATGCTGAACGGATTATGTCCAAAGTCAAGTTTTTTACTTCGCTCATCCCACTCGTAAAACGGAAAATCAACAATCCAAGCAAACGCCACGACCGATGGGTCCTTAAG
>JABZJR010000141.1 GCA_015257705.1 Nanosynbacter sp. | reverse complement strand
GGCATTCTCTCTTCAAAACAATCCACGGCTCCTTTCGGTACCGCTTCATCTCGTTTTCAATGCTCCTCTACCGATGGCATTCGCCATCCCTAAGCTTCGGGGTCATGTTTTAGCCCCGTTAATTTTCGGCGCAGGACCTCTCGACTAGTGAGCTATTACGCACTCTTTGAATGTGTGGCTGCTTCTAAGCCAACATCCTAGTTGTCTATGAAATCCCACATCCTTTACCACTTAACATGTACTTTGGGACCTTAGCTGTAGATCTGGGCTGTTTCCCTTTTGACTACGGAATTTATATCCCGCAGTCTGACTCCCGCTTATATCTTACCGCCATTCGGAGTTTGATATCTCTTGGTAGACTTTGACGCCCCCTCAAGAATTCAGTGCTCTACCTGCGAAAGACTCATTGCGAGGCTAGCCCTAAAGCTATTTCGAGGAGAACCAGCTATCTCCGGGTTCGATTGGAATTTCTCCGCTATCCACACCTCATCGCCACCCTTTTCAACGGATGTGCGTTCGGACCTCCACCAAATTTTACTTTAGCTTCATCCTGGACATGGATAGGTCACCCGGTTTCGGGTCTATATCTGCTGACTGTACGCCCTCTTCAGACTCGCTCTCGCTTCGGCTCCGGACCTAAAGTCCTTAACCTTGCCAGCAACTATAACTCGCCGGACCGTTCTACAAAAAGTACGCGGTTCAGCTTGCGCTGTTCCACAGTTTGTAAACACAGGGTTTCAGGTTCTCTTTCACTCCCCTCCCGGGGTCCTTTTCACCTTTCCTTCAC
>JABZJR010000140.1 GCA_015257705.1 Nanosynbacter sp. | reverse complement strand
GTTAAGAAGTACGATAATCATTCGACGAATTTTTCATTGCAATCTGTAACTGATGAAAATGGTACGTCGCTCGAATATTCCTGGAATGATGACGAGTTGAGGATTGGCAATAAAAACACTTACGTGGAAGGCGAGAAAACTTACATTATTAAGTTTACACAGCGTGACGTAACTAAGAATTACGGAGATACGGGGCGTGATGAATTCTATTGGGATGTGATCGGCGATGAATGGCTTGTCCCGATGGAAAATGTGCAAATTTCTGTGAAGCTTGATGAATCTTTGGCTGCGGCAAGGCAAGGAAAAGCTTTTTGTTATGTCGGCAGTCGAGGCTCGACCACGCAATGTGATTTGAGCGAAGATGAGGGTCGGATTACTGCAAAAATAGATAAATTGAGTCGTCAACAAGGTGTAACCGTGGCGGTTGGATTTAAGAGCGGAACTTTTTCTGGATATCAAGAAACGCTAATGGAAAAGTTGATTGGAATTTGGAACTTGATGCAGATTTTGGCTTATACAATCGCGACACCTTTGGCGATTTTTCTAATAATTCGATATAGGCGATTGGTTGGTAGAGAGAAGGAGTTAAAACCGATTCCACCGGAATATTTGCCGCCAGAGGATATTAGTGTTTTGATGTCGACATATGTTTTGAAAAAATACGACCCATTCAAGGTTAAAGGCTTGCCAAAGGTCGCGCAATTATTAGACCTGGCGGTTCGGCATTATATTAAAATTTATGAAGTGAAAAAATCTTCGCTGTTTAGCGGTGCGCAATATGAGATTGAAAT
>JABZJR010000013.1 GCA_015257705.1 Nanosynbacter sp. | reverse complement strand
CCTAGAAGTCGAAGGTGGACGTAGTCAAAAAACCATCATAAATTATCAACTATACCTGGAGAGATTTATCGATTTTGCCGGCGATATAAATGTTGAGAAAATTACATCAGAACTAATACGCCAGTATCGACTCTGGCTAAACCGTTATAAAAATGACAACACCGGCGAAGAGCTGTCTTTAATTACCCAAAGTTATCATCTTATTGCATTACGAGGTCTACTAACCTACCTTTCTCGTCGTAATATCAAAAGTCTAGCGGCCGACAGAATTATATTGCCCAAAGTAGTTCGTAAACAAGTGACTTTTTTACAATATGACGAGGTTTTACGCATAATCGATCAAATACCAACCGATACAGAATCTGGATTGAGGGATCGAGCAATTGTTGAGTTGCTATTTTCCAGCGGACTGCGTGTTTCAGAATTGGTCAATTTAAACCGCGATCACATAAACCTAAAGAGGCGCGAATTTATGGTGCGAGGAAAAGGACAAAAGGATCGCCCTGTTTTTATTTCAAAAAGTGCCGCCGAACATATATCGGCATACCTGGAAGCCAGAACAGATAATTTACCAGCTCTATTTTTAAGCTATAGCAAACGCTACGCAGCCCCCAACACCTCCGGAGACTACCGTAGGTTAAGTGCGCGCAGCATTCAGAGAATGGTTGGTCAATATGCTAGATTAGCTGGTATCACAAAACATGTAAGCCCACACACTATGCGCCATAGCTTTGCCACCGACCTACTTATGAACGGTGCAGACTTGCGCTCAGTCCAATCAATGCTGGGCCATAGCAATATATCAACAACACAGGTATATACACACGTTACCGACCAGCATCTGAAAGATATCCACGACCGATTTCATAGTGACACAGAACCTTAACCTATGGCTTACATTGACCTACGGTAGCAGATCCGCCGCCAGATACAGAAAAGTCTTTGCACAGGCTATTCTTCAATTCAACCGCATTGTTAGGATATGCGAAATCGTCTCCTATTTGCAGTCGAGCTTCAACTCTTCTAAACAAATCACTTGCCCGCCCCGTGGAATCGACAATCGGCTGGACTCCATCAAAATTGACAATCGTTCCGTCGGTTTTCTGAAGAGAAATCTTCACACTGCCACCTTTATATATAGGCAATAACCTTAAGAATGCTGTTTCGCTACCAGCTGGAATCTCATCAACATCAATCACCGCTTTACACGAATATTCGCCAGAAAACTTGAATGTCTTACTGCAAGAAATTACACTTGTCCCATTATTGTGTTCATTCCCGTCAGTTGCGCGTGGATGATCAGAAATCTTACCAGAAACAGCAGTACCATTCTGGCTTGCTACGTCTGATCTTAAAACATTCGGCCGCAAGAAAGAAGTGACGCCAGTTGAATCTAGCGCCGCTAAATTAAAGGTGGCACCTGGGTTAATAAGCTGCACACGCATCAATTGTGGTGAATTAGCATTCCAGTTGTTTTTCGCCGGCAAATCCCCAGAAGTGGATATTTCAGTGTTGGCGGCGTTAGCGCCATTCAAATTACTCTCATCATCGCGCCTATACCATTCAATAGATATCTTATTGAATGAACCAGTTGCGCGTAGTGGCACAATTTGAGATTTTTCCTCGATAGACTTATATATAAAATCTTGGGATTTCATAGTGATCTTTACGCAAGTATACGCTTGATCAAATTTTTTACCCGCATCTGTACCAGTTTTAATAATAGTTTCACCAGAAGAGCTACCTCCAACAACACCAGATGCCGCGACCATATTACAATTAATTGGACCATTCAGCACTCCCGCCGCTTGAATATTGCCCGTTTGAGCGGCACGAACCACACGCTTAGCATCCTCAACTCCAGCCAAAGCCGCGTCATAAGCACTTTGTGACAGATCATTATTCGAGGATTGTCGCTGATCCATAATCATCAACTTGATAAACCCAATAGTAACAATAGTCAGCAACATCGCGCCAAATATAACCGCAAAAAGAGATACAGCACCTGATTGTCGCGCATTTTTACCCATTTGTCCTCACAATCATCTCAAATTTATTTATAGCACAGAACTCAAAATTACTATCATCTTCAGTCGGAGCTTTACAGGAAGAATCCCTTATTTCACTCATCTTGCTCGTCCCCAGCGTAAAAGTCAATTTATACAGCGCCTCCCTTGAATTATCTGAGGTAACTTTTTCTAGCGTAACTTCGTGTACACCAATTGAACCATCACCGCTATTGATAGACCTGAGCAAATTGGATGATTTTGCAAGATCGACGGTTTCCGGATATTTGCCAGAAGCATCTTTTTTACATAATCCGCTATCCGCATCAACTACGCGCACCAAATTCACTGGATTACCATTAACCTTAAACAGACTATTTCCGCCCAACAGACTAGGATCGTCCAAATACTTCGGATTATTCCACACATAAGAATGAGAACCAAGACAAAGTCGACCAGTTGACCAATTGCTACTATTCGGCACCCTCAAGCCAGTAGTGTCAATCTTTTCGGCGTTCGCTTGAAGAAAATCGCGTCGAATAGTATCTGAAATATCTCGCCCCGCTTGATTAACATCACGAAGCACAATACCTCTGCTATACATTTTTCCCGCTTGAATACCCACCATTGCAATCGACAACAAAAGAACAGATATAAAGCTCATGGCGAGCATCAATTCGATAAGCGTAAATCCTTTTTTATAGCCCCGAATCATACAACCTCACAATCGTACCAATAGTCGCCGGCATTTTACTGCCAACTGGCATCCAGCACGCTTTTATGTACGCATCATATTTATTGCTATCTCTGCTCCCGACAGTCGTACTCGGCTTAACTAATCTAACAGATATTCCATACGTTTTTTTAGTATCACTATCAACCCGCGCGTATGTTTCTGCTGGTTTATAATCTCCAGGATTGTTCAATATACTAATCTTCGAAGCGAGCGAAGGTGTCGCAGCCAAAGCAAACTCTTTCGCGGAAAAATCATCAGGACATTTTTCAGCACCCAAGTTTCCTTCATTGCCATTAACAGCAGAAACGCTCACTGAATTATTGTCTACCAATTTCTTCCAAGTATCATTTTTCATATCATGCGCATATCTTAGCATTTCAGCCTGAGCGTCAACCTGTTGGCGAACCAACGTCGTCTCCAAAGAATACTGAGCGATAGCCATCCCGCGGTTCATAGTTTCTAATGCAATAACGGCAACTAGGCTAAAAATAGTTACTCCAAGCAGCACCTCGACAAGTGTGTCACCTCCGTTAAGCTTACGCATCAGCACAGCCTCCCGTAGCATTACCCATAACTACAGCATCAGCAGAACCTGCATGTGATCGTAGAAAAATAGATAATCTCTCTCCCGGTAGCCAGCCGTCATCATAAACACAAATTTCCCTCTGTTGACGCTGCTCGCCAGCAGACTGCACAACTCCAGCACTATTTTTATTATTGACGAAATCAGTTAAATTGTCACCGAATCGGCTCGTATCAGTTCTAATGTCCAACTGTCCCGTCTCTGGGTGGCGGTACATCAAAATAGAAATATACGCACTATCCTTAGCTTGGTTAGAGAACCTAGTTTTTGCTTGCCAATTAACAATATATTTGTCAGACTCAGCATCGCGTTTATAAGTCCACGCGCTACCCTTATCTGATCTATAGGCATAAACTGGATAAGTTTTGTACAGATTGCCGTCCGTCGAGCCCAGAGAACCTTCAGTGGTAATATAGCGACCGACAATCACACAATCGGATTGTCCACGTAGAGTTTCAGCTCGACCATCAGAGCCTTCAATTGGACACGTGCCCTTAGATCGCTCATTCTCAACATTGACCACCTTCGAGTACTCATTTCGCAAAAAACCAGCATATGATTGCACCGAATCGCGATATTGCTGACGATTAATTGACATACTTACGCCGACCATTAACATAGAGGTCAGTAAGCCAGAAATAGCCACAAACAAAATCACTTCAATTATAGTAAAACCTTTTTGTTTATTGCCCATCACTTCTCCATTATAGCATAAGCGCTTTTTACTTAGACAATAAGAAAGCCCCACTCTAAAATTTGTCGGCTAAAGAACCAAGCGAGTAAAAATCCTACGATAAGCAATGGACCGAAGCATATCCGTGAAGTTGCTTGCAATTTTCCTCGCACCATTGATGGCAAGACAAGAAGCGTGCCGATAAGATTCGCGATAAATAAAGCTGCAAACGCCAAAAGCCAATTCCCCAAGAACAAACTCAATCCAAATCCAAGCTTAACGTCACCAAAACCGATCCAAGTTTTATCTTCCCCGTAACGATATTTTGAGAATAAATACAGCACCATATATATTCCGCTCAGAATCGCAATCGACCCAAATAACGTCATCAAGCTTTTTGAGAAATCGCCAGCTAGACATACTTTTATTCCCGCAAAAATAACACCAAGAATGATAAACGGAATATTAATTACATCTGGAAGAAGTAGCCATCTGAGGTCATAGACAAATAAAATCGCCAGCAGCACCAAACTTGCCAACCACAAGACCAGCAACGCGACTTGCCAGATATCCGTCAATGATCCAGGCCAAAAAACCATAGACGCAACAAATAATCCGGCCATCACTAGTTCTAGCAAGATTTCCGTCCAGCCAATAAATGCTTTGCAATATCTGCATCGCCCTAATCCAGCGACCCAACTTACCACAGGAATCAAATCGTGCCACTTAAGCTCATGTCCGCAAGATAAACAGCGTGACCTATCTTTGGAAATTTTTTTTATCAATGGAGACAATTTCTTTAATTCCTTTTGGTCAACCTTTTCTCCAGCTTTTTTATCTTCCACCAATTGACGAGCCCGCAAGCGCCAAATTTGCGCTCCGGCGAAACTACCTAAAATAGCCCCTAAAAATCCCACTAGTACAAACTTAATCATACTTCTTATGGTAACAAAAAACCATAAAAAAATCAGCCCCATACCGAGGCTGATTGATAATTTATCTATGGATTATACGTCCTGGCAATACAATTGCTTTTGAGAACCGTTATTTTCCAATAGAACTACAACTACTGCGTTGCGTGAAGATCCGTTTTGCAAAGTTATGTTTGCTGGATCATCAGCAGATGGAGCTGGTGTGCTAGAAGGACATTTCTTACCTCGCATAACCTTGATTTCGTTACTAGCTACTGACATTGAAGCACCAGGTGTAGCAACCTTTAATTCTGAAGATTTGTCGTATTGATCAAGCTTATCGACATACTTACGCAGAGACTCTTCATTGAACGTACCGCCGTTACGGTTAGCTGAATTCCAATTGGTAATAGCTGCGGCAACTGTTGAAGCGTCATTCTTCCTTGACTGGTCGTGCTGGCTACGCTGCAAAGCTGGCAATGCGATAAACACCATCGCAAAGATAAGTCCAGCAATAGCCAAGACTAGGACGACCTCGATGATTGTAAATCCTTTTTTATTATCTTTTTTTGTCATTAGATTTCCCACCTTTCTATGGTTTACCTATATTTACGCAAAAATGCTTAAGTTTATAATACACTAAAAATATAAGTCAGTCTAGCGAATATTAATATTACCGACCAAACTATAAATTGGGAGCAAGATAGCCGCAACCATCGTACCTGCAACTATAGCCAAAAAGACCATCAGGACTGGCTCTATCATCGTCGACAAAGCGCGAATTTCCTCATCAAGCTCATCTTCATAAACCTGAGCGGTCTTACCCATCATCTCATCAATTTTACCTGATTGCTCACCAATTTTAATCATCTGCGGTACCATTGCTAGGAAATAATCTTCATTAGATAAAGAAGCTGAGAGCGCCTTACCGCCCTTTACCTTATCTGACGCACGAAGTATGCTTTCACTAATAATCACGTTATTGACAGCATCAGACGTAATACGAAGCATATCAAGCATCGGCACGCCAGTACTCAGAAGAACTTGACCAGTTCTAGCAAATCGTGCCATGTACATCTTCCTAAACATCCCTTTGAACATTGGGACATTAAGCTTAAAGGTGTCTTTAGTCCTAATTCCCTGTTCAGTTTTCAAATATTGTGCTAGGAAATAACCGCCGATAATCATTGCCAATATAACAAGCCACCAAAGACTACTAAAAAAGTTCGCCGTTTTAATCATCATAAGAGTTACAAATGGCAACCCCTTATTTAAGTCACGATACAGACCCTCAACTTGCGGAACAACTGTAAATAACATAAATCCGATAACTAAGATAATCACCACCAAAACAATTGATGGATACATCATAGCGCCCCTAATCTTACTCATCATAGCAGCCTCTTTTTCCTGCTGAGCAGCTAACCTCTTAAGCGAATCATCCATTGTACCTGACGTTTCGCCGGCCGAGATCAAAGCTACGTAGACTTTATTGAAAGCTTCTGGATGTTTTGCGAACGAATCGGACAAGGATTTACCGCCTTCAACGTCAGAGATAATTTCCTGGACTATTTCCTGCATGCGCTTATTCGTAGTCTGCTCCTGAACTGTTCGAAGACTTTGCGCCAAAGGCAGCCCTGCCCCAATAAGAGTTGCTAGCTGACGAGTAAACACAACCTTATCCTTAGTGGTGATTCTACCAGAAAACCTCGCAAAGAAATTTGTTTTATCGTCTTGCAATTCAATTTTTAACGGCACAAAACCCTGAGTCGTCAAAAGCTTTGCAGCAGCGTTTTCACTATCAGCCTGAACAACTGATTTAACGATTTTATTACTTGCGCTATCTCTGGCTTCGTAATCATATTTTTTCATTTACTACCCCCTCATCAGCCTCTCAAATTCCGTCAAATCGACAGCAAATTCACGAGCACTATCATACGTAATCGTACCGTTCTGCACCAAATTAACCAAAGTTCGATCCATCGTCTGCATTCCCTGGTCAGCACCAGTCTGAATTACGGCATCCAATTGGTGAGATTTACCTTCGCGAATAATGTTACGCACCGCTGGATTAGCAATCAAAACCTCTGCCGCCACGACTCGTCCACCGCCGATAGCCGGGACTAGTCGCTGCGAACAAATTGCCATCAAAATATTACTGAGCTGAGCGCGAATCTGTGGCTGCTGGTGTGGCGGGAACACGTCAATCATACGGTCAATTGATTGCGCAGCAGAGTTTGTGTGTAGAGTCGCAAACACCAAGTGTCCAGTTTCAGCAATTGTAATCGCTGCCGAAATTGTTTCAAGGTCGCGCATCTCACCAATCAACACAACATCTGGGTCTTGACGAAGACTCGAGCGTAAAGCTGCAGAGAAGGAATAGGTGTCATAATGAACTTCCCGCTGAACTACCACTGACTTTTTCGACTTGTGAGTAAACTCGATAGGGTCTTCAATGGTAATAATATGCTGTGAACGCTCAGAATTGATCTTATCAACCAGCGCCGCCAAAGTTGTTGACTTACCGGAACCAGTTGGACCAGTGACCAACACCAAACCGCGAGGAAAATCCGCAAACGTATTAACAACCGGCGGCATACCCAGTTCAGACGCCGACTTAATTTCATTTGGAATCAAACGTAGAGCTGCAGCCAAATTGCCACGCTCATGAAAGGCGTTAACTCGGAATCGTCCCAGTGTGCCAAACGCAAACGAAAAGTCGAATTCTTTATCTTTTAGCAAAATCTGTCGCTGATCTTCATCAAGAATCTGGAACACTAATCTCTCAACCGCAGGCTCGTCTAATGGCTGAGTTCCGGCGGCTGGCATAAGCGCACCGTCAATTCGTAGCATTGGCGGCAAACCAACTTGAATATGAAGGTCCGAAGCTCGCTTCTTAACGACTTCTTCCAGCAAAATCTCAATTCGCAGTTCTTGATTATTCATGTTTCCTCCTTTTACGCGGTATCCGCCGCTACTCTATTAACTTCTTCTATTGTCGTTATTCCGTTCAACGCCTTCAGATAACCATCTTGACGCATCGTAATCATCCCTTGTTGAATTGCCATTCGCTGGATTTCCGCTGAGGTTGCGCGCTTAACAATCAAATTCTGAATCTCTTCAGTAATATCCATGACCTCATACAAACCAGCTCGCCCAGCATAGCCGCGAGGAGTTTGCGGCGTATCTTTTCCTTTTGCCAAGGCAAACGACGCCTGCGTCGCTAGCGGCAAACTTTCATATCCCAAATCTTGCGCGTATTGAGCAACCTGCTCCCTTGTTTGCGGCAATAATCCACCAACCGCCTCGCGAATTGCCTGCGTTTCCAGTGGTGACGATTGATAAATATCCCGACGGCGCGCCACTCGCCTCACCAAACGCTGACCGATGATTGTGTTAACCGTGCTGGCGATAAGAAACGGCTCGATCCCCATGTCCAGTAAACGCGGCAACACACCAGCGGCGGAATTAGTGTGAAGTGTTGAGAAAACCAAGTGCCCCGTTAAGGCCGCCTGAATAGCCAAATTTGCTGTTTCATTATCGCGAATCTCACCAACCATCACAATGTCTGGGTCTTGACGCAAAATTGAGCGCAGCCCAGAAGCAAATGTCAAGCCAACTTCCGCGTTCACCTGAATCTGATTGACGCCATCCATCTTATACTCAACCGGATCCTCAAGTGTCACAATATTTACAGTGTCATCCTTAATCTCCTTGATCAACGCGTACAAACTCGTTGACTTACCAGAACCAGTTGGACCCGACGTCAGAATCATTCCATTTGGTCGCTTAATGCCCTTACGAATCGTCCTTAACGCACGCCCAGCATAGCCCATATCTTCCAGATTAAAAGAACTTCCACTCTTATCAAGCAGACGAATAACCACTTGTTCACCCCAGACAACTGGAGAGATAGCGATACGAAGGTCAACTTCTTTGCCTGCGACGTTAACTGCAAATTGACCGTCCTGAGGAATGCGATGCTCATCAATTTTCAGATTGGAAAGAATCTTAATACGACTAACTAGCGCCGGCTCAATACTCTTTGGGAGCTGCATAATCTCACGCAAAACACCGTCAACGCGACAACGGATCTTCAAAGCCTTCTCTAATGGCTCAATATGTACGTCAGATGCGTGACTCTTTACCGCGTACTCCAAAATTGTCGACAGCGCTCGCGATATCGGTGAATCTTGAACAATTGTTTTGATATTGCCAGCTTCCGACAAAGACTCTTCCTGCGAAGCTTGCGCAGCCACATTAACAGATGACAAGTCAGTCTTATATTGATCTAAGACGTGACGGACACTCTCTTCTGAAGCCATGAACACTTTTATCGGACGCTGGATGCGATTTGACAAATAGTCCACCGCCTGAACGTTATTCGCGTCGATCATCGCTACCGCTAATCGATTCTGAACTTCGGCTAGAGGCACGGCCATAAATCTCTCAGCAACGTCGGACGGTAATAGAGATAAAATATCCTGGCTAATAACACTATTCGACAGATTGACATACGGCACGCCCGAAACTTGAGCTACGCCATGAACTAATAGCTCATTATCAAGCAGCCCCTCTTCGCTAAGCAAACTAAATAACGGCTTACCACTCTCAGAGGCACGCTTTAAGGCATCATCAATGACAGACTTCTCAATAAGCCCCTCGTTTACGAGCAGCTCGATCAGCTTATCTTGGATGTCGTCCGTCAGTAAAGCCATTTACACCCCTTCTCTATTTGGCTGCATCTTGACCTACGAATATTTCAACAGTTGGATTTATCGCATTATTATTAAAAATCGCTGGGTTTGGCTTTTCGACGTCAGGTGATATTTCTCGAATAGTCTGTACTTTTGTGCCAGATTCTGGGACTTTTAAGAACGAGATATTAGAGGCGACAATATAGCCGATTGCCACACCCACACCCGCGATCAATATTACCATTGCTATGTCTGTTTTCTTCATGGCTTAACCACCTTATTCTCTAATTGTATTGTTTGTGCTGGCTCGTAATAAGCGACACCTCGAACCACCAAGCTCAATCTATCCTCATTTCGCTGGATTTCCACAGTCTTCAGGTCAATGACTCGAATAGACGCCTCTAATTTAGTTAACAATTCTTTCAATTTTTCAGCTGGACCGCTCACTTCCATAGTAAATGATATGGCATTTTCAGATGTTGACTCAGAGCTTTCACTATCAGATCCAGATTGAGCAACGGTTAGATTTTGAATAGTCACACCAGTAGTCGTGTCAATAAATTTATTCTTCAATGAAGCACCAAGAGCGTCGGCGTTCGCATTATCTGGCAACGCGTCCAATATTGTCTGAAGAGCATTACTCTCACTACTCGATTTTATAGAATTAAGTGCAGTATTCGTATCTAAGACTCTAATATTCTTCTTTAGCTCGTCAACCGACGACAGGTTTTTATCTAGACGAGAAATTGTATTTTGCTTCTCCAGAAGAATCTTCGAATGAAATACAATTTGCTGCACCAAAAATATACTCACAACAAGCGCAATTCCAGCCAAAAATGCCGCAGAAGCCACAAAAATAAACATAGTCTTTTTTGACGAATCAATCTGTTGACGCTTGCGTATTGCAACTTCTTTATTATCGGTCGCCATTATTTCTTCTCCTGTTTTTTCGAGTTACTCTTAAACAAGCTATCTGGGATTCCCTGACGTGAATCTGTAACATCAACCTTACCAGTCGGCGTCAATACGGAAACTGTGCCGTTATTTGCAGGTGCTAATAATTCTTCCGCATATTCAAACGAGAATGAGAATTGCAGCACTTTTTTACCTTCTGAGTTCTCTCCAAAACTAGTATCGCCATCTTTTATCTCCTTAGTCAGGCTAACCTCGGAGCTTTTATCGCCGTCAGTAGTCTGGACCTTCGTATTCAAGATAGTCTTCTTCAAGGTCTCTAACGCACTATAGCCGTTAACCGCACTACCCTCCAGAGTAATAGTTTTTGACTCAGGATTAACTTTTATATCCGAAAAACTAACATTATTTGGTGCAACCGGATTAACCGCCGTTACAACATCAAAAATCCTCGAATTAATCTTCTTTCCAGAATGTTGTTCATTGATCTTTGTTAATTGATGTTGAATCGTTACAACCTTATTGAGATCTTCGACCGCCATCAATTTATCGTTCCTATCTTTAATAACTCCGTTCTGGACCGCCTCGGCTGCAATTTGGCTTCCCAAAATCAACGCCAAAACAACTACTGCCGCAATCGAAGCACCGCCCACTAAGAACGATATCGAAATAACTCGATTGCGCATAGCCCGAGTCTTTAATAACTCGCGCTTAACATTTGGGAGAAGATTTATCTCAATCATGATATATTACTCCTTTGTGCCAGACCTACGGCAATAGCGAATTCTGAAGCAATCGGTGCCAATTGCTGTTGATCCGACTGAGAAACTTGAACACGCTGCCACGGATCTGCAGTAATCGACTGGACTCCAGTTTTATTCATCACATATCCATCAAGTTGCGGAATGGCTGAACCAAATCCTGATAACAGAATTCCAGAAACTGCTACGTTTGGATATCGAGTTTGGAAAAACTTTATAGATTTCACCAGCTCTGAAGAAAAATTGTCGAGAGTTGAATCAATAGCTCTTAACACTTGACCGTCCAATTTATCCGGCGCCAAACCAAATTTCAAAATAAATTGACGAGCTTGATCTTCCTGGACACTGAGATTCTGAACCGCCGATCGAACCAAAGACGAAAGCCCAGTTGGAATCATACGAATAAGTCGCGGCGCCCCGTTGTAGACGACCGCCAAATCCGTTGAATTTTCGCCCATATTGATAATCAAACGCGCATCCTGAGAATCGGTAGCTGACAAAGAACGAACCATAGCAATAGCGTTTGGCTCTTCGGCAATCACATTGAAGCCAAGATTTTCAACTAACTCCAGACGCTCTTCCGCGTAAGACTTCGCTGTACTTGTCAGCAAAATCTCATACTGATTCTGAGCATGCAAACTATCACCCAATAAAGCCCAGTCAACTTCTGCCTCATCCAAAGACATTGGAATATATTGGTCAATTTGATACTTCATCATCGCCTTTAGTTCTTGCCCAGAAACCTTTGGCACATCAATAATAGTCGAGAATGTCTTATTTGACGGCAAACCGACAGCTACATTGGACGCCTTAATCCCAGCCTGACCAACGGCGGTCATAATAGCCTCACCCAAGCGTCGCTTAGACTCTGGAGAATCGCCGCTCGTTATCTTAGAATCAACTGGCGTATAACCGTAATGCGATAAATTCCATCCCGTGCCAGTACGAGACAATTGAACCACCCGCACCGCATTCGTATCGATGTCCAGTCCGAAGAATTCGCCCAACCCTTTTGCTAATTTCATAACTAATAATAATTATATACATTAGCGTTTTAATTTGCAAACTTTTAATATCTTGGCGGCAATTCGCGAACATTCATCGTACTAATCGCGCCAGTGTTTCGATAATTATTGTAAGCCCAAATATAAGTGTCAGCTCTTAAGTTAATGATTTCTGCTGGAGTTCCAGGGTGCATATTCGGGTCATTCTTTGCAGATGAAGCATGCTTTCCACCGTATGTTCGCCGCAAGAACAAGCGCCCAGTTTTAATTGGCCCGTTGATTTTCAATTGCTTGCCACAAGAAACATCAGAAACACCACTCAGCCAACTTCCGGTATTAATATTAATCACCGCACCACAAGTACTAACATATCCGTCTTTCTGAGTAATCAACCAAGCATTCACCTCTCCAACCGAAGGCTCTATGATAATATTTTTCGCGTAGATAATTAGTTGTGGCAATTGACTCACATCATTCGTGTCTGTGTATAGTAAGTCGCCCGAAATCCTAACTACGCCCGAGGACTTTATGACTATACTCTTGCCTACACTTAATTTTGACCCCGTTAAGGTTACGTTTCCAGC
>JABZJR010000139.1 GCA_015257705.1 Nanosynbacter sp. | reverse complement strand
AAGCCTAGCTTGCTAGGTGGATTAGTGGCGAACGGGTGAGTAATACGTGAGTAACCTACCTTTAACTCTGGGATAAGCCTGGGAAACTGGGTCTAATACCGGATACGACCAATCTCCGCATGGGGTGTTGGTGGAAAGCGTTATGTAGTGGTTATAGATGGGCTCACGGCCTATCAGCTTGTTGGTGAGGTAACGGCTCACCAAGGCGACGACGGGTAGCCGGCCTGAGAGGGTGACCGGCCACACTGGGACTGAGACACGGCCCAGACTCCTACGGGAGGCAGCAGTGGGGAATATTGCACAATGGGCGCAAGCCTGATGCAGCGACGCCGCGTGAGGGATGACGGCCTTCGGGTTGTAAACCTCTGTTAGCAGGGAAGAAGAGAAATTGACGGTACCTGCAGAGAAAGCGCCGGCTAACTACGTGCCAGCAGCCGCGGTAATACGTAGGGCGCGAGCGTTGTCCGGAATTATTGGGCGTAAAGAGCTTGTAGGCGGTTTGTCGCGTCTGCTGTGAAAGGCCGGGGCTTAACCCCGTGTATTGCAGTGGGTACGGGCAGACTAGAGTGCAGTAGGGGAGACTGGAACTCCTGGTGTAGCGGTGGAATGCGCAGATATCAGGAAGAACACCGATGGCGAAGGCAGGTCTCTGGGCTGTAACTGACGCTGAGAAGCGAAAGCATGGGGAGCGAACAGGATTAGATACCCTGGTAGTCCATGCCGTAAACGTTGGGCACTAGGTGTGGGGGACATTCCACGTTTTCCGCGCCGTAGCTAACGCATTAAGTGCCCCGCCTGGGGAGTACGGCCGCAAGGCTAAAACTCAAAGGAATTG
>JABZJR010000138.1 GCA_015257705.1 Nanosynbacter sp. | reverse complement strand
GAGGAGCTTGATCGACGAGCAGAAAAATTGCGCGCACATGAGGATGAAGTTGATAATCTTAAAAATGAAATTCGCGATATTCGCACACGTCAACAGGAAAAGCTTGAAAAAATCGCTGGATTGAAGAAAAAAGATGCCGCCGACAAGTTGATGCAGATGACTGAGCGCGATATTAAGCAAGACTTGGTCGGTTTGGTGTCAAAATTACAACATGACGCAATGGATGACGCCGAAGAGCGGGCACAAATGATTTTGGTGACTGCAATGGAACGAATGAGTAGTGAAGTTACCGCTGAGCGCACCGTGACTGCCGTTAAGTTGACGGATGATGAGATGAAGGGTCGAATTATTGGTAAGGAAGGACGTAATATTCAGGCGCTGCAGCGCGAAACTGGTGTCGATATTTTAGTTGACGACACACCCGGCATGATTATTTTGTCGAGTTTTGACCCCGTTCGCCGACAAGTGGCTCGCTTGAGTCTTGAGATGCTGATGAAGGACGGTCGTATCCATCCTGCACGTATTGAAGAGGTGGTTGCTAAAGCTAAAAAACAGATTGAAAAAGAGGTTCGACAAGCCGGTGAGGATGCTATGCGCGAAACTGGCGTAGTTGGGATTCCGAAGGAAATGCTGCTATTGCTTGGTGAGTTGAAGTTTCGTACCAGTTTCGGGCAGAACGTTCTGAAGCATTCGACTGAGATGGCGCAAATTGCGGGGATGATTGCTGAGGAAATTGGTGCGGACGTGCGCATTACAAAAATTGCTACACTTCTTCATGATGTCGGCAAGGCGGTGTCGCATAAAATTGAGGGCAAGCATCATCATATTGGGGCGGAATTGGCT
>JABZJR010000137.1 GCA_015257705.1 Nanosynbacter sp. | reverse complement strand
GAGGAGCTTCGCGCTGGCTATACTTTGAACGGCTCAGTTATTCGCGACGCAATGGTAAAAGTCACTCGTCAGTAATATGATTGCGAAAAAACAGCTATTAGCACTCTTGACATGAGAGTGCTAATTATTTATACTGAGATAGTTGGCACTCGCCACGAAAGAGTGCTAGAATGAATATAAGATATAGGCCAGATGTGATCATAACAGAAAGGGGAATCATATGGGTAAAATTATTGGTATTGACCTTGGTACAACCAACAGCGCATTTGCGTATATGTTAGCTGGAAAACCAGAGGTTATTTCTAATGCCGAAGGTAATCGTACTACGCCATCTGTAGTTGCGGTCAATAAAAAGGGCGAACGACTTGTCGGTCAAGTTGCTCAGCGTCAGCGTGTAACAAACCCAAAAAACACGATTTACGGCGTTAAGCGTTTGATTGGTCGTAAGTTTGACGATAAGGAAGTTCAAAAAGACTTGGACATCATGCCGTACAAGATTGTTAAAAAAGGTACTGGCGTGGCAGTCGAAATGGGCGATAAGGAATATACGCCAGAAGAAGTTTCAGCAATGATTCTTAGTAAAATCAAGGCTGACGCCGAAGCTTTCTTGGGTGAAAAAGTAACGGAAGCAGTGATTACAGTGCCGGCGTACTTTGACGATTCACAGCGCCAAGCGACCAAGGATGCTGGTAAAATTGCTGGATTAGAAGTTAAGCGCATTATCAATGAGCCAACAGCTGCAGCTTTGGCATACGGTCTGGAGAAAGGCAAAAACGACGAAACTATCGTAGTGTTCGACCTTGGTGGCGGTACGTTTGACGTGTCGGTGCTGGAACTGGGTGACGGCGTATTTGAAGT
>JABZJR010000136.1:547-881 GCA_015257705.1 Nanosynbacter sp. | reverse complement strand
GGATGAACGCTGGCGGCGTGCCTAACACATGCAAGTCGAACGGGATGCGTATCGGAAAGCTTCGGCCGGAAGATACGTTATCTAGTGGCGGACGGGTGAGTAACACGTGGGTAACCTGCCTTATGGAGGGGGATAACAGAGAGAAATCACTGCTAATACCGCATAAGCACACAGTACCGCATGGTACAGGGTGAAAAGATTTATCACCATAAGATGGACCCGCGTCTGATTAGCCAGTTGGCAGGGTAAAAGCCTACCAAAGCAACGATCAGTAGCCGATCTGAGAGGATGACCGGCCACATTGGGACTGAGACACGGCCCAAACTCCTACGGG
>JABZJR010000136.1:0-537 GCA_015257705.1 Nanosynbacter sp. | reverse complement strand
AATATTGCACAATGGGGGAAACCCTGATGCAGCGACGCCGCGTGAGTGAAGAAGTATTTCGGTATGTAAAGCTCTATCAGCAGGGAAGATAATGACAGTACCTGACTAAGAAGCCCCGGCTAACTACGTGCCAGCAGCCGCGGTAATACGTAGGGGGCAAGCGTTATCCGGATTTACTGGGTGTAAAGGGAGCGTAGACGGAGTGGCAAGTCTGAAGTGAAAACCCTGGGCTTAACCTGGGGACTGCTTTGGAAACTGTTAATCTAGAGTGTTGGAGAGGTAAGTGGAATTCCTGGTGTAGCGGTGAAATGCGTAGATATCAGGAAGAACACCGGAGGCGAAGGCGGCTTACTGGACAATAACTGACGTTGAGGCTCGAAAGCGTGGGGATCAAACAGGATTAGATACCCTGGTAGTCCACGCTGTAAACGATGAATACTAGGTGTCGGGGAGCAAAGCTTTTCGGTGCCGTCGCAAACGCAATAAGTATTCCACCTGGGGAGTACGTTCGCAAGAATGAAACTCAAAGGAATTGAC
>JABZJR010000135.1 GCA_015257705.1 Nanosynbacter sp. | reverse complement strand
CCAGTACCGTGAGGGAAAGGTGAAAAGCACCCCTAGCGGGGAGTGAAATAGTACCTGAAACCGTTTGCCTACAAGCAGTCGGAGCAGACTTTTGTCTGTGACGGCGTGCCTTTTGTAGAATGAGCCAGCGAGTTACGGCATGTGGCAAGGTTAAGCTAAAAAGCGAGCCGCAGCGAAAGCGAGTCTGAATAGGGCGAGTGAGTCGCATACCGTAGACGCGAAGCCAGGTGAGCTATCCATGAGCAGGCTGAAGCGGGGGTAAGACCCCGTGGAGGGCCGAACCCACTTAGGTTGAAAACTGAGGGGATGACTTGTGGATAGGAGTGAAAGGCCTATCAAACCTGGAGATATCTCGTTCTCTCCGAAATAGCTTTAGGGCTAGCCTCGGATGTTTACCAATGGGGGTAGAGCACTGAATAGTTGCGGGGGCTTCACCGCCTACCAAGATTAATCAAACTCCGAATACCATTGGTCTAGAATCCGGGAGTCAGAATATGTGGGCTAAGCTGTGTATTCGAAAGGGAAACAGCCCAGACCGCCCGCTAAGGTCCCAAAATCAATGCTAAGTGGCAAAGGATGTGCGTTTGCTCAGACAACCAGGATGTTGGCTTAGAAGCAGCCATTCATTTAAAGAGTGCGTAATAGCTCACTGGTCGAGTGGACATGCGCCGACAATATACGGGGCTAAGCATTGTACCGAAGCGGCGGATCAGTACTTTGTACTGGTGGTAGGAGAGCTTTCTGTACGGGTTGAAGCAGTTGGATAACCAACTGTGGACTGTCCAGAAGTGAGAATGCTGGCATGAGTAACGAGAGACATGTAAAAAACATGTCCGCCGTAAACCCAAGGTTTCCTGGGCAAGGCTAATCCTCCCAGGGTTAGGCGGGAGCTAAGGCA
>JABZJR010000133.1 GCA_015257705.1 Nanosynbacter sp. | reverse complement strand
CTGCATGCATACAATGTCGCGGTCCTACTACCCCGCAGCTGCGTTGCCACAGTCACGGTTTGGGCTATTCCCCGTTCGCTCGCCACTACTGAGGGAATCATTATTTATTTTCTTTTCCTGCAGGTACTAAGATGTTTCAGTTCCCTGCGTTAGCTCTCACGCTTAGCGTGAGTGACCGTCCTTCAGACGGCCGGGTTGTCCCATTCGGAAATCTTCGGATCAAAGGTTATTTGCACCTACCCGAAGCTTATCGCAGCTTATCACGTCCTTCATCGCCTCTGTGAGCCTAGGCATCCACCATACGCCCTTTCTTACTTTCTTCTTATAAAGGATAAAGCAAGAATACATAAAGCAACATCATTGCTCTTTATTCTTACTGCTTCACCTTTTGAAGCTCATACTTTCAGCTGTCAAGTGAAATCATATCTTGCGATTTGATTTCTAAGATTGAACTTAGTTTACTTTACAGTTTTTGCTTGTGTCAATATGTCAAAGATCGTTTGGACAATCAAAAGGCTTAAAGCCTTCTTATGTCACTTGTGTGGAGAATAACGGATTCGAACCGTTGACCCCCTGCTTGCAAAGCAGGTGCTCTAGCCAGCTGAGCTAATCCCCCAAGGTAGTAATTCATAATGATTAATGCATAATGCATAATTATGATTACCATTTGATTGGAGTATTCATCATTCAAGGTTCCATTAATAAGCAAAACTCAAATTTTAGTTTGGATTATGCATTATTAATTATGAATTATGAATTAAAGAAGTAGTCCCAGGCAGACTTGAACTGCCGACCTCCACATTATCAGTGTGGCGCTCTAACCAACTGAGCTATAGGACTATTGTCAATTCATAACATGAAAGACATAACATTTATGTTTCATTCTTATGAATCCCGGTTGGTTGCTGTCCAAGACCTGGGCTTCAATCGCCCGGCTTCCTTTTTCTCTATATCTTAAACAGTTCCGTGAGTACAAGAAGAACAGTAGAAAGC
>JABZJR010000132.1 GCA_015257705.1 Nanosynbacter sp. | reverse complement strand
AGCAGACTCAAAGCGACTTTGATTTGGCTGCTTAGTCAGTGAATTTAGACTTGATGACCGCAGATAAATTCTTCTGCGGTCATTGTTTTTCCGCTGGGCGCGATGAGCTCGTCGATGATTAAATAGTTGCCATCAGCGAATTTTTTATCAAGATGAGAACTCGGAGTTTTGTCGCAATGAGATTTCGTGATGATTATATCTCGATCGTCAATTGTCATTCGGCTACGCGGAAATCCGAGGTGTGCGCGAACGTGGGCTTCGGCCTCGGCGGCGGTCATACACTCCATATCGAGCCATGAATTGCCCTTGCTTAATAATTGACAGTATGAAGCCTGAGAGTCGTCCTGTGGTGTTGGCTGAAGACTCCCATTGATGATGTTTGGCAGGTTTTTTATTAGCAGAGAAGTGCCATCGTGGAATAGTTTGTCGTACAGTTCGGACTTTGTTTCTTTTCCAGTGAGGGGTTGTCGAGTTTGGGCGTATATAGGGCCGGCATCCATTTTACTATCAAGTTGCATTATCGATACGCCAGTTTCGGTATCTCTGTTGACTATGGCTGATTCAATAGGCGAAGGTCCTCGATATTTTGGTAGTAGAGAAGGGTGAACATTGATAATTCCCGGTGTAAATAAGTCGATAATTGATTGAGGAATGATTTTTCCGTACGCAACCAAAACGCCCGTTACTGGCTGAAGCTGTTTTATGTAGTCGGTAATTTCACTGACTTTGCTTGGTTGCAAAATTGGAATATTGTGGGACTTAGCGAATATTTTTACTGGAGGTTCAGTAAGTTTGTGTCCGCGACCACGCTTGGTGTCGGGTTTGGTAATAACGCAAACAACGTTAAATCCCTCTTCAACGAGAGCTTCTAAAGTAATTAGGCTATAATTTTCAGTTCCAAAGAATACTATTTTCGGCGATATCTTTGTCATAATCTAACGGTTGCAACTCGCCTTTCTCGTCGAGCGTATAAAAAGCGTCTTTTTTATCCTTAATATGGTCTATAAAAACTAATC
>JABZJR010000131.1 GCA_015257705.1 Nanosynbacter sp. | reverse complement strand
CACCCGATGAACTGAAACATCTAAGTAGTCGGAGGAAAAGAAATCAAAGAGATTCCCTGAGTAGCGGCGAGCGAAACGGGAGGAGCCCAAACCTGAGGACTTCGGTTCTTAGGGGTTGCGGACCTGCAACAAGACATAAGCTTTAGTGGAAGCATCTGGGAAGGTGCGGCGAAGAGAGTGAGACCCTCGTACACGAAAGAGTGAGTGTTGGGCAGGGATCCAGAGTACCACAGGGCACGAGGAACCCGGTGGGAAGCAGGGTGGACCACCATCCAAGGCTAAATACATCGAAACGACCGATAGCGATGAGTACCGTGAGGGAAAGGTGAAAAGAACCCCGGGAGGGGAGTGCAATAGAACCTGAAACCGTATGTCTACAAACAGTCGGAGCACTTTAGATGTGCGACGGCGTGCCTATTGAAGAATGAACCGGCGAGTTAATTTATGCTGCGAGGTTAAGCGGGAGACGCGGAGCCGAAGCGAAAGCGAGTCTTAAGAGGGCGGCAGTAGCATGGATTAGACCCGAAACCACAGTGATCTATGCATGTCCAGGTTGAAGCTCAGGTAAAAATGAGTGGAGGACCGAACCCGTGCGTGTTGAAAAACGTTGGGATGAGGTGTGCATAGGGGTGAAATGCCAATCGAACGTGGAGATAGCTGGTTCTCCCCGAAATAGCTTTAGGGCTAGCCTCAGGCGAATAACCATAGAGACGGTAGAGCACTGATCGGGCAAGGGGGCGTAAAGCCTACCGACCCCAGTCAAACTACGAATGGCTCATATGGGCAGCCTGGGAGTCAGAATGCGAGTGATAAGACCCGTATTCAAGAGGGAAACAGCCCAGACCGCCGGCTAAGGTCCCAAATGCTGTGCTAAGTGGAGAAGGATGTAGGACTTCGAAAACAACCAGGATGTTGGCTCAGAAGCAGCCACCATTAAAAGAGTGCGTAATAGCTCACTGGTCGAGAGGCCCTGCGCCGAAAATATCCGGGGCTCAAGCACAGAACCGAAGCCGCGGCAGGGTGTACTATGGGACACACTGGGTAGGGGAGCGTTCTTATCTGGACGAAGGCAGACCGGAAGGAC
>JABZJR010000130.1 GCA_015257705.1 Nanosynbacter sp. | reverse complement strand
GTACACACCGCCCGTCAAGCCATGAAAGCCGGGGGTGCCTGAAGTCCGTGACCGCAAGGATCGGCCTAGGGCAAAACTGGTGATTGGGGCTAAGTCGTAACAAGGTAGCCGTACCGGAAGGTGCGGCTGGAACACCTCCTTTCTGGAGAGGATGTTTATCGGTTGAATAATGACGAGTATCTTAAGGTAATTTCTTAAGTATACCAGTTTGTAATTTGACGGTAATATCAAGACTAGAAAAAGAACCTTGGTTCGTTTTTCTTCTTGTACTGCACTGACTCTGTTTTCAAGAATAAGAGAAAGGGAAGTCTGACAAGATAGCCTCAGTGCTTTCTTCCAACTCAGTCCTATAGCTCAGTTGGTTAGAGCGCCACACTGATAATGTGGAGGTCGGCAGTTCAAGTCTGCCTGGGACTACACATCGGCTCGGTCGGATGTGCTCCAGGCTTCAGTTCCTTGAAGGGGACATAAGTTCATGCAGATGTTTCTTAAGGATTTCTTCTCTCTTTTCCCTTGGGGGATTAGCTCAGTTGGCTAGAGCACCTGCTTTGCAAGCAGGGGGTCAACGGTTCGAATCCGTTATTCTCCACCATTAAAGGTATCTTTATTTTAAGGTTCTTCCTTATTCATTTTGATTTTCCTTTATCCGATCTTTGACATATTGACACAAGCAAGACTGTAATGTAGAGCTGGTCTTTTTTTAGACCAGTATTCTAAAAGAGGTTTTACTTCTTTAAATTAGAATCACACAACAGCTGAAAGTATGAGCTACATTCTTTGTAAGCAATTACAGAGAAGGCGAAGAAAGTAAGAAAGGGCGCATGGCGGATGCCTTGGCTCACGGAGGCGATGAAGGACGTGATAAGCTGCGATAAGCCTTGGGTAGGTGCAAATAACCTTTGATCCAGGGATTTCCGAATGGGACAACCCGGCAGGCTGAAGGCCTGTCATCACTGCAAATGCAGTGAGGCGAACGGAGGGAACTGAAACATCTTAGTACCTCCAGGAAGAGAAAATAATTTAATGATTCCCCTAGTAGTGGCGAGCGAACGGGGAAGAGCCCAAACCTGTGACGTAGCAATGCGCCTCAGGGGTTGTAGGACCACGCTGTCGTACTTTGATTG
>JABZJR010000012.1 GCA_015257705.1 Nanosynbacter sp. | reverse complement strand
ATATTATTACCGAAAAGTCATATTAGTCCTATTATCAGCGAGCGCCTGCATTATATTAGGACTGGGAATCGCGCTCCACTTCACGGCAATTTCCATATTCCAGCTAAATTTCTGGATTATCATTTTAATTACTGCTATCTTGCAAATCCTATTTTCAATTTCTATCGTTAAAATCATCGCTGCGCCGCTTAATAAAATTCTGGCGGCACTTTCTCATAAAATTGGCGAACTAACCACCGACACTCCGCCAAATCCCAACGATAAACGCTACGAAAAAACTGGTTTTAAGACGGCGCTTCAGGCGATTTATGGCGATTATCAGCCAGAGAAAAAACCAACTAGTGACAACGACAAGCCAAAAATTCCGCTCACTCAGGCCCTGAATCAAGCCAGCACTGGCGTAGTAATTCTTAATTCCAATCAGAAGATTATCTTCGCCAATTCCGCCGCCCCGATTTCCAGAAACGCAAAAGGGGAGGATTTTCTGGCGCTTGATTTTCTAAACGAGCCGAGCATTTTCGATTGGCTTCACGAAATCTCCAATGAGAAAATTAAAGCCGAGCACCGCTGGCAACGCATTAGCACCAACCCTGACGTCATCCAAAAAACGCGGATTTTTGATATCGTGGCTTCATTCGAGAAAGGCGCCGCCGCTGAAACTGTCATTTTTCTCATCGACAAGTCTAAAGGATATTTGCCAGAAGAAGAGGACCTTAATTTCATCTCATTTGCTGCTCACGAACTCCGCGGACCGATTACAGTTATTCGTGGCTATCTGGACATTATCAACGAAGAGTTTGCTGGACGCTTGCAGGGCGATGAAAGGCAACTTCTTGACAGGTTGGTTGTTTCGTCCAATCGCTTGTCTAGCTACATTGACAACATTCTTAACGTCGCCAGATATGATAGACATCACTTGAAGGTTTATTTATTAGAAGACACTGTCGCTAATATTTACGCCTCGATTGCTGATGATATGCAACTTCGCGCCTCGACTCAACACAGAATGCTCAGTGTCAATATACCAGACGATCTCCCAACCGTAGCCGCTGATCACGGAAGCATCGGGGAAGTGATTGGTAATCTAATTGACAATGCCATTAAATACAGCTTTGAGGGCGGGTCCGTAACCGTTTCCGCGGAGAAAAAAGGCGACTTCGTGGAAGTGTCCGTCGCCGATAATGGGATTGGAATGCCGGCGAATGTCGTGGACAATTTGTTTCACAAGTTCTATCGATCACACAGATCACGCGAGGCTGTGGCTGGAACGGGAATTGGACTTTATATTTGTAAAGCCTTTGTCGAATCTCACGGCGGCTCGATAATCGCTAGATCCCGCGAAAACGAAGGCTCGGTATTCTCGTTCACTTTGCCAATTTATGCTACAGTTAAAGATAAATTGTTAGAAGACGGCCAATTAAATAATCAATTGATACGAAAGGGTGGCGGCTGGATAAAAAATCACGCTATGTATAAGGGCTAGGAGGAATTATGATAAAGACAATTTTATGCGTGGAAGATGACCGATTTATTGGTGAAATGTACGTCAGAAGTCTGCAAAAAGCGGGATATGACGTGACGTGGGTGGTTGACGGAAATGACGGGCTAGTGGCGGCGCGCAACCAGAACTTTGACCTGATAATCTTAGATTTGATGCTACCAGAGCAACGCGGCGACCAGATTTTAGACGCGCTGAGAAACAACAATGTCGATTTGGTTCCGAATAGTAAGATTCTGATTATGACCAATTTTGAGCAGGATGAGGCTTCACGAAAATCCGTCATGAGTCGTGTTGACGGATATCTAATTAAGGCTGACATTACGCCGCGGAATTTGATAGATGTCGTCAAGCAGATGAGTAGTGACGACTAAAAATATTATGATTAGTAGGAACAATCTTGTAGGAGATCCTTCTATGAGAGCAACGATCGGCATCGGACACGAGGTTAGTGGCATCAGAGCTCAGATAGTAGCTTATTTAAGCAAACTGAGAGGCTATTACGTTAGAGAGGGTCTATGAGAGATAGCCATACATCTTTAGATGAAGTTATAAAAGCGCTTACCGACAACCCCCACATTTCCGAACTGCATCTTTTTGGCTCACGAGCAACAGAAAAGAGCGATGAACTTTCTGACATTGACTTAACCGCTACCTCGCCGCACCCAGCCGCCGCCGAAGCCTACGCTCGTAAAAGTTTGGCGGATAAATTTGGCTTGAGCGCGGTCTACACGATTAAGAATGATGAACATGAAATTGCCCGAATTTTTTGTCTGAGCGGTATGAGCCCGTTTCATAAAATTGACATTGGGTTTTCGCTACCTAGTGAGGTCAAGTTTTTTCCAAACTCTAGACTCATTTTAAAAAACAACAAACCACAGAAGCCTAGCATTGAATTCAAAAAATGGACAGAACCACGCGCCGAGCACGATTATTTCGACGTGATGATGGGCTCGTTGCGCTACATCAAGCACCGCCGTCGCGGCGAAAATTGGCAGGCGTACAAATGCTACCGCGGCTTTATTGAGCAGCTGGCGAATGCACGCGCGGCGAGTAACTCACCGCACAGTATATATAAAGAGCTAGACATACAAGGAAATGATGAAATTCTAAAGCTATTTTTTGCGGGCGACATCCACGAAAAAGAGCGAAAATACTACGAATTTATCAAAAACCGCGCCGAAAACGAGCGGCTTTTGCCGGGGTTTAGCAGGGACTTACAGGAAATTTGGGAAAATTATCTAGATGGCTGAAATCAATTTGTCTCCGATACATACCGTTTCAAAATTAAACCTCTATATAGAATGCCAATATTTAAAAATTTGCGTCAGATTGTCCTAACAGTGGAAGTCCGCTACGCAAAATTATTACGCTACCAACTCACGAAGATTTAACGAGCGACGACTTAGCGTTAATAGTCAAATCAGTAAAAAGTATGGAGGCAAACGTATAATGAAAGCAATTTTCAAAAATACTAAAGATCATAAAAAACATTTTACCGCAACAGGATATACTGTTAATAAAAACCGTACCAAAATGCTACTTATCCATCATAAAGGCTTAAATAAGTGGCTGCCCCCTGGTGGTCATATTGAAGACAACGAAGTTCCGCATGAGGCAGCTATACGCGAAGTTTACGAGGAAACTGGCGTAATGGCCATACCGATAAAAGATGATGAAAACGATCTAGCCCTAAAAGATATAAAAGAGGCGCAAATTCCACGACCGTACGCTTTGATGTATCAAATTATACCAAAAAGCAAGAAAGACGTTGAACATATCCATCTTGATATGGTATTTGCTCTTGAGGCTGATGATTCTGACAAGATTACCGCACAGTATAAGGAAGTTCACGATGTTAGATGGGTGACAAGGAAGAGTTTAATAGATGAATATGACACATTTGACTCAGTAAGGAGTTTTGCTAGAAGCATGCTCAAGCGATAAGTCCATATACACATTCACTTCACGTACCGCCCAATTATACAGCTCGTACAAACCTATCAAGGTCGTATTCGCCCATGAAAATCAACATAGAATAATAAAAAGTGTCCTTCTATAGACTTCCGCGGCGTCTCACATGCAGCGCAATTTATAACCTACCCGCCCTAAAGGTTACCTTTGCCGCACCCTTTTGACCGCATACCACAATTAAAGTAAAATTTATAGTATGCCTCATATACACAACCAGCCTGGCCAGCACGATATATGTGTTAGCGGATATATCGTGAAAATAACAGAGGGTGCTGAACCTCGGATTATTTTACATAAGCACCGCAAGCTAAACAAGTTATTGCAATTTGGCGGGCATGTCGAGCTGGACGAGACACCGTGGCAAGCGGTCTTGCGGGAAATAGCCGAAGAATCTGGCTACGACAAAAACCAGCTGAGATTGTTGCAGCCGCGTTACAATAGGCTTGCTTCATTGCCTGGAGTGAAACTACACCCTCAACCGATCGCGATTCACACATATCCTGCTGGTGGCGGGCATTATCACACGGACATAAGTTATGCGTTTATTACTTCGGAAAATCCGATACATGATATAGCTAGCGGCGAATCCAACAACATCAGCCTCTTTAACTTGAGAGATTTAAAGAAGCTTACATCAGAACAAATATACGACAACGCCAAAACCATCGCTATGTATACTTTGACTACAGTGGTTGAGGAATGGGACGAGGTGGATTTGTTACTTTATAAACTCTAGGTCGTCCCTAGTTATGAGGCCATACAGATCATCAACTAGACCATCTACGTACGGTTTGTAGCATGTATATATACGAAAAGTTGAAGAATATTGAGAATTGAAGCACAAATTAAAAAAACACCTTAATGTAGATGTTTTTTAATAAGTTAACTATTATTGGTGACCCCACCGGGAATCGAACCCGGGTTGCCAGGATGAGAACCTGGTGTCCTAACCGCTAGACGATAGGGCCGTAACTCCATGGATTATACCATGGAAAGGGAAGGCTTGTCTACTTTTTCTCTATGTTAGACGTCGACTTTTTATAATAAGACAGCATAGCCCAAGAGCTATATATTAAAACGACCAGAGAAATTACAATAGGAGAGAAATATAAATTGATCATACCAATAGTCGACAAGACTTTTACGATGAATACATCTTTATTGGCAATGAGAAAAAATAGCCCGAATCGTAAAAAGATGACTAATACATAAAATATGACCGTCGCACATCCAATGGCAACCAAGACTTTTGAAACTTTATCAGTAATCCAATATCGTCCAGTTTTATACCAATAGATTGAAATACAAGCGAGTATGATAGCATACGCCCCTAAGATGTGACCCAGAGGACCAATGAACGACCTAAATATATCAGACGTGGCACCAATGAGGTTCGCCGAGATGAGACAAATTATCACAAAAACCACAGTTCGCTTGAAAGCTGAGTTACTTTGGTCATTATGCTGATCATGATTCATAGAGTTACTATACCACATTTATTACTTGAGATTTTTCTGAAAATTCGCCATAATAAAACTATGAAAAAGGGCGGGATTTACTTTAAGCCTCACGCAATTTCCAGATTTTGGCTGAGGAGATTGTGTGAAGTGGCATTACTGAGCTGTTTTACGATCATTCTTTTATATGCATGGGCGCGATTTATACCGACCGGCTATCAATTGCCAATCGGATTATCTGTCTCAGATTTGGCGGCTGGCGTAGCAGGAATTGGCAGCTTAATTGTGCTGATTTTATGTTTTTGGCTTCCCAGAAAACACGAAATTGAAATCGGAATTTTCGTATATCTATTAACCGTCACCGTCGCCACGACCACCATAATCACCAGCGGCGGAGTCGTTTCACCATTCCTAGTTATGTGGATTATCGTGGCAATTTTTGCAGGATTTTTCGGCGCAATAATTTCAGGAATAATGGGGCTTTTGGTTATTTTACAGATTATAGCCACCAGCGTTCAACAGGGAATAAACATACAATTCATCATCGGCTACCTCTTCTTCGGATTTTTACCTTTGATTTTCAGTCTTGTTCTATGGGTTCGCCGCCAAAAAACTGACGACAACACATCCAGCTTGAAGAATAAACTTTCCGCCGTTGAAAGTAAGTCTGATGTGGTGATCAATGCCATCGACGACGGCGTTCTGGCGATCTCCAAAGACGGCAACATCGAACTGATAAATCCATCCGCTCAACAAATCATCGGCTGGGACCAAGGCGACGCGCTCGGACTCAACTGGAAAAGCGTCTTAAAACTCGTTACTTCAGACGGAAAAGACGTAGAGGACCTCGAAAATCCAATAGTCCAGTCCTTATCAAAAAACCAACCAACTCATAACGATAAATTATTCCTATTAACCAGCTCTGAAAAGCGAATTTTAGTTTCAATTGTCAGCTCTCCAGTCGACACTGAAGGCGAAGGAGTTATCGTAGTTTTCCGCGACATCACCAAAGAAAAAGCCGAGGAACGCGAGCAAGCCGAGTTTATTTCCACCGCCAGCCACGAGATGCGTACGCCAGTTGCGTCAATTGAGGGATATTTGGGACTGGCATTAAACCCAGCCACCGCACATATTGACGAAAAGGCGCGAGATTTCATCACCAAAGCTCACGAGTCAGCCCAGCATTTGGGACGCTTATTCCAAGATCTCCTCGACATTAGCAAAGTTGAAGACGGGCGAATGAAAAACAACCCGAAGATCATCAACGTAAACGAATTTTTGAAGGATATTTTTGATGGTTTAGCGACAAAAGCTGATGAAAAGCAGCTTAATTACATTTTTATGCCAGACATCGTTGGCGAGAGTAAAGAGAAGTCATTGCAGCCGATTTTTTATGCCAATATTGATCCCGACCATTTTAGAGAGGTTGTTAGCAATCTGATTGAAAATGCCATCAAGTACACGCCGTCGGGCGAAGTTGTCGTCAATATTACCGGCGACGATAAGCAGATTTCTGTAAGCGTGAAAGATAGCGGTATTGGCATTCCCGCCGAAGATATTCCGCATTTATTCCAAAAATTTTATCGGGTGGACAATTCTGACACGCGAGAAATTGGCGGAACTGGCTTGGGGCTATATTTGAGCCGCCGCTTAGCCGAGGCGATGTCTGGAAATTTGCGAGTTGAGAGCAAATATAAAGAGGGAAGTACTTTCTATTTGGAAATTCCTCGTATAAATAGTTCGGACGCCAAGCAGCGATTAGAATCTGCGGAAGCTGAAAATCCCGAAGATAAAACGCCAGATTCTCTGACTTCAGGAAAAGTTGAAATTGCCACAGGAGAGAAGACGGAAGATGTCACAGCTGAAAATAGTAGCGAAATTGTCGATTCAAATCCAGCCGCAATCGCAACTCCAGAAAATCCAGCTCCAACCACACCTGCAATCCCGACGATCCAGCCAGAAATTCCACAACCAGCCAGAAATTCTTCCGAGCCGACGTTGGCTGAAATTGAGGAAGAGCTACGCAAAAAGCGCCAGCAATTGTCCATACCTGGCCGCGAATAATAAGCATAAGGACTATGGATTTTTTGTCAAAACTTCAGTATAGTATAAATATATGACAAAAATTTTACTGGTTGAGGACGACAAAAGCTTACGCGAAATTTACGGCGTACGACTTTTGGCGGAGGGCTACGATATCGTTTCGGCGGGCGACGGCGAAGAAGCTCTGGCCATGGCAATTAAAGAACGTCCGCGATTAATCCTAAGCGACGTGATGATGCCGAAAATTTCCGGATTTGATATGTTGGACATTTTACGCTCAACGACAGAAACAAAAGACGTTAAAGTGATTATCATGACCGCACTATCATCAGAAGATCAGCGAAAACGCGGCGAGCAACTTGGCGCTGATAAATACTTGGTGAAGTCTCAGGTGGGAATAGAAGACGTCGTGAGGGCAGTTCACGAAACCTTGGGAGATCTTCCGGGAGTCGGCACAAATCCAGTGCCAGTTTCACAACCAGCTCATACATATGAGCCAGCCACTCCAGCACCTCAGCCAACTCCAGCAGCGCCGCAGCCAGTTACTAGACCTGATATTTCTTCATTGTCACCACAACCAGCCGCCCCCGCTGCAACGCCAACAGCTCCTGTAGTAAATCCACTTGTACAACAACATCCACAACAAGCATTTGCTCCAGCGCCGCAACCACTACCTCAACCAGTACAGACTCCAGCACCGCAACCAATTCCGACACCTCAGCAGCAGCCAGCAACGCTACCACAACCTATGGCGCCATTTTCATCACCTGCGCCGCGACCTTCAGGGCTTGGTGACCGCATTATTCAACCTTTACCAGCTGACGATTCTCAGAATTCGGTAGACATCTCTAAACTTATGGCAGAAGAATTAGACAATACACAGAGAATTTCACAACCAACTCCAGAGCCTCAACCAGTACAGACTCCAGCACCGCAACCAATTCCGACACCTCAGCCAGTACCAAATCCTATTGAGCAAGCTAGCGCAATACCCTCCGTCCAAGAACAGCCTCAAGAACAAAACATTCCGCATCAACTATCAGAATCTCCTCAGCCGACACAATTTCCACCGATAAATCCACAACAATGATAAACCCAGACACAAAGCAAGAATCTTGGCGCCTCAACAAATTCGTGGCGCTGTGCTTGGGTGTTTCCAGGCGGAAGGCCGACGAATTGATAGAAAAAGGGAAGATTACTATTGACGGTCAGCCCGCCAGATTGGGCCAACAAATTTCTGACGCAAATAAAATTTCCTATAACGGCAAATTGCTAGAATTGAAGTCCAAACAGCTCATTATCCTACATAAACCAACAGGATACTTATGTTCGCGCGCCTCTCAGGGCGGTGTTCCGACAATCTACAAATTGCTACCAAAAAACCTTCGCCACTTAAAACCTGTTGGTCGCCTGGATAAAGACAGCTCCGGGCTGATTCTCATGACGAACGACGGCGATTTTGCGCACAGCATGACGCATCCGTCGTTTTATAAAATTAAGCGATATCTCGTCACGATCGACCAACCATTACAACCTCTACATCGCCAGATGATCAATGATTTTGGCGTGCAGCTTCCTGACGGACGCAGTCAATTGACGCTAGAAAGACAACACGAAGGCGATGATTATCGCTGGATAGTGGAAATGAGCGAGGGAAGGAATCGTCAAATTCGGCGAACTTTCGATGCGTTAGGCTACACTGTTAAAAAACTCCACAGAACAAACTTTGGCAATTATTCGCTCGGTGACCTCAAGAGAGGCGAATGGCGAGAAGAGAAATTCACGAATTCATAATTTACTCCGCGGCTCTTTACATTTTACGGTAAATATTGTAATATAGCTTTTATGCTAAATTTGATAGAAAGTGTAATTGCAAAATGGAAACGCTAGGGCGCGAATCTGAACCCTTGTCCTCAGAAAAACTAAGAGCAGTCGTATGCAACCTTAAGGAAGAAAGATCGGATACCATAGAAAAACTGTTCTATGAGAAAGATAAGTCCAACATTTTACCAAAATTCCTAGAAAACCAAATCTACGCTTACATCGAACTCATTAAAGAGGTTGAGAAATATACTACAAAATTTGAATATCCCATATCCGTAGCGTTCAAAGATGACGACAATAACACTTACTACTGCATAAATAACCCTAAAGAAAATTACTACATAACACTTTACCCAAATCCAATTAACGAAGAATCTCCAAAGGCCTACATCCACAAATATAATAGCGATAACGAGGGATATAGGCGAGTCGTAGAGACCGAGAAATTCATAGCAAAAATCGGCCTGAGATGTTTTGAGGATTTCCTGAAAATAATTCGTCCGTGCGAGGCTTACATAAACAGTGTGCTCGCCAAAATGTCTTAAAACTGCTATAATATACAATCATGTCTAAACTACCAACAGTCGCCATCATCGGGCAAGCCAACGTCGGCAAAAGCTCACTATTTAATCGCTTGACGCGCTCTCGCACGGCCATCGTCGCCAGGGAAGCTGGCACGACACGCGACAATGTCGTTGGTAAAGTCTCGTACAAACGACGCAGCGTAGATTCTGCGCCGTCAGATGACTATTCGCAATTTTGGCTCATCGATACAGCCGGACTGAAAACTGCCGAGGACGAATTTGAGGCGACCATTCAGGACCAAATCGCTGATGCTTCCGCCGCCGCTGACGTAATCCTCGTAACCGTCGACTCCACCGCATACCCTTCTGACGCCGATCGACAATTGGCCAAAAAAGCCCTAAAAAGTGGCAAGCCAGTCATTCTAATCGCCAATAAAGCAGACTTAAAAGGCTCTCTTTCTATCGACGAATTCAAGCGACTCGGCATTAAAAACATCATAAAGACCTCTGCCGAGCATAGCATTGGTATTTCGGAGCTTCTTGACAGCATTGCCGAACTTATTCCACCAGCCACCGAAACCGCGCCTGACGACATCATTCGTGTTGCACTAATCGGCCGCCCGAATGTCGGAAAGAGTAATCTGTTCAATACTTTGGCGGGCAAGCAGCAAGCCATCGTCGCCAACGTCGCCGGCACAACTCGCGACGTCAACCGCGTTCAGGTTCGTTATCACGGTCAGACAATTGAGCTGCTCGACACCGCTGGGATTCGCCGCCAAGGAAAGCAAGAAACGGGAATTGAAAAGTTCTCAGTTCTTCGCACCATGCAAGCGATCAACGAAGCCGATGTTTGTCTGCTTCTTATGGACGTCAATGAGCTTAACGTTCAATTGGATCAGCGCCTAGCTGGAATTATTGACGAGGCGGGCAAGGGGCTTGTTCTGGTCGTCAGTAAATGGGACTCCGTCGAAGGTAAAGACGCTTACACGCACGATGAAATCGCGCCACAAATCAGCTATAACTTCAAGTTCACGCCGTACGCGCCATTAATATTCACTTCTTCCGTCACAGGGCAGAATGTCGCCAAGTTATTCGACCTAGCGCTTGATATTTATAAACGTCGTCGCCAAGAATGTAAAACTCGCGCCTTAAACGACATTTTACAGAAAGCCATCGCCGCACATCCGCCAGCTGGCCTGAAAAACTCACATCCGAAACTGCGCTACATTGTCCAGACGGACGTTGCTCCGCCGTGGTTTGTTATTTACGGTAGCAATCTGAAATTTGTCCACTGGAGCTATAAACGTTATCTGGAGCGAACTTTACGTGAAGCTTTCAATTTTGCGGGAACGCCGATTAAAATGTCTTTCCGTGACGAAAAGCAATTAAAAGCCAATCGTGAACGCGTTGCGCGCGGTCTGGCGCCAGTCACCAAAGCCTACAAGCAGGCCAAGAACGCTGAAAAAGGCATATAATACCACATTTTTGACAAAATCTATTGACATTTTATTCTATTAGTGATATATATGTATTAGCTTTCACAATGTGTGTTAGCTTGCGTCAAATTCGACACATCGTTGGAGGAAAATAAATCCTCCGCCCAACTGGAAGGACAGTCCCATGCTGGAAGGATTCCTCAAACTCATGCTGCTCGCAGCCATTGGCGTGACTATCGGGTCCGCCGTGGCAGGAGGGCTTACAGGAGCCCTCGCAGGAGGACTCATTGGTAAGGCGGCGGGAGTTCCCGTTGCCACAACTGCTCCGATTGGAGCAGTTGTCGGAGCTGGAACAGCCGGAGCCGCTGCGTGGCGGCGCATCTGGTGCAACGGCAAGAGGGACAACCCTCCTGCTGATAGTCAGGCGTAAGCCTGCTCGAAAATAGCTCGCTCGAAAATAGACTCAATATTGAATCCAGTTTTCGGCTTGAGCACGTTTTCGAGCGGGCTATTTTCTTTTATAACGAATCTTAGCTGTATTCGCTCCATAGATGCGTATCTATGCTGATGAGTCGGAAACGACGAAAGCGAACTTTTATTCAAACATCATCAATTGCGCAGACAAAACTTCACGCGTAATTTCGTCCGCACGTTCACCAATTAGCACAATTTTTGCTGGCTCTTCCGCCGCAGAATTAGCTATTTGAATCTGATTTTCCGTCGCCTCCAAATGATGCCGCGCGCCATTATTATCAATAAAACAGCCCTTCATTCGCCTGAGTTTATAAGCATCAAAAAGTTCCGGCCAAATTTTTTCCAGAGTCGCCGCAGCAATTTTCATACCAGAAACATCCAGCACGGCATACGTCGGATTATCCGGCACGACCAACTCGCCATCGTACTTATCAAAAAACGTTAGTAGTCCTGACGGCGTGGTCATTTTATTGATATCAAATTTACCTCGTGGCGCGCTCAATATTTTTCCGTAAGGCAGGGAGCTCAGCTTGGATTCATATTGCAATCGCTCGTCGTCACTTAGCAAATCTTCTTTGGTCACTAAAATCATGTCCGCCGCTTGCAACTCAATTTCATGCGCCGGCTCAATTCCATGTAAAATCTCATGTGCGTCAATAACATAAAAACTCTGCGCCAACTCATACTTATTGAATATTTGTACATTAATCAATTTTTCAACCAAATTCATCGTTCGCGCCACACCAGTCGCCTCAATAAACACTGGGGCGGGGGAATTGCGACAAAAGTCGAGTAACATTCGCGTCAATGCGTGCTTCGACGAGCAACAAACACAATCACCAGCCAAAGTCGTCACAATATCCGCCAACTTTTCCAATCGATAACCATCGACGTTTTCATTAGCATATTCATTCTCAATCACCCGAGAGCCCTTATAGTCACTTTGTTGCAATAAGAACTCAAGGACACTAGTTTTCCCAGCGCCCAGCGAGCCGTTCACCAAATACAGCGGAACTTTATCGATAATCGCTCGCCCATCATCAAACGGCGCATTAATGCTAAATTCCAAATCATCGTCACGTTTTGCCATATGCTTATTATACGTCATTTTCACAAGGTGATATACTAAGTCTATGAAAGTCATCTTAGCGTTGGGAAATCCAGGCGAAAAATACACAAACACGAGGCATAATGCTGGGTTTTTAGTGATTGATAAATTTGCGTCAGAGAATAATGCAGTTTTTTGCAATAAGCCAAAATTTTCCGCAGATATTGCCGAAACAAACATCTCTGGAGAAAAAGTTTTACTAGTTAAGCCAACTACTTTCTACAACGAGGTCGGAATTTCCGCCCGAGCAATCTTAGATTTTTACAAATTGACATTGGACGATTTACTAATTATTCACGACGACACGGCGCTGGATTTTGGTAAAATTCGAACTCGCAAAGGCGGACGAGACGCGGGTAGCAACGGATTAAAATCTCTTCACGCCCACGTCGGATCAGATTTTTGGCATATTCGTATTGGCACAGATAATTTGCTTAGGCGTCAAGTTGGTGACGTAGATTTTGTCCTAGGCAAGTTCAACTCAGATGAGCAGAAAATTCTCCAAAGCTGGATATTGCCCGAATCAATTAATTTGATAGAAAAGTTTATCAACGGAACTATCGAGCCGTTCAGTATAAAATATTAACCAGATTCTAGCGTCGTTTTCGCGGCACAATTTTTGAAGCGCCGCTCTTCAATTGCTCTTCTGCTT
>JABZJR010000129.1 GCA_015257705.1 Nanosynbacter sp. | reverse complement strand
CTATTCTATTAAACCTTCAATCAAAGCCACAATTCAAACGCGTCGCTAAAGCCACGTACGTTTTTGAAGAAGCCGCTTAAGCTAAGTTGCAAACTTCTTTCAGAGGTGAGATAATTTACACATAATGCAGATTATTTCTTGGATCATCGGTACGTTATTACAATGGTATGTTTGGATGCCAATTGTGGCAGTCCTGATGTTTTTGACGTGGCAAAATTATCGGAAGATCGAAGACTTCACCCCAGTTGAGAGTGTACTTTTGGTTCTGGAAATCCCACGCACAAATGACAAACAAGAGCTTGCTGCCGAGCAACTATTCGCTTCACTACACGGAATTCTTCGCGATAATAAAGAATTGCGATTATCTGGCGGACATCAAGAGCACATCAGCTTTGAAATCGCCTCAGTTAATGGGCAAATTCGCTTTTACGTTTGGGTGCCAAAAACCTTGCAAAGTTTTGTCGAAGGACAGATTTATTCTCAATACCCAACCGTTCAAATTCACCAAGCCGACGAAGATTACACCGAGCATGAGCGCAACCACGAAGTTGCTTACTCGACAGAATTGACATTAACCACAGATGAATTTCTCCCGATTCGCACCTTCCAAAACTTCGAAGTCGACCCACTGGCGGGCATTACAGGCACGCTGGCGAAATTGGAAACCACCGGTGAGGAATTGTGGATTCAGGTATTAGTCAGACCAATCCCAGATGACTGGCAAAACGCCGCAGATCGATATATCAATAACATAAAAAACGGACGAATGTTCTCCTTGCCAGGATTCGGTGGCAGCATGCAATGGTTAATCGGCGTACTTGGCGCGTTATGGCAACCGCCAGAGCAGGGAGTTGGGCAATCAACCAAAATCGAGCTGTCAGACCGCGATAAAACTCGCATTTCCGAAGCAGAGAAAAAGGCGACCAAGCTCGGCTATGAAGTAAAGATTCGCTTGGTTTATATGGGCGAAAGTCAGACAAACGCTAAGCTTCGCATGCAGGCGCTCGTCGGTACGTTTAAGCAGTTCAACTCAACAAATCTCAACGGATTTCGCGCCGTCAAGGGTGCATTTGGTAAAGAATTTATTGATAAATATCGCAAGCGTTCGTTCATCGGCGACGGTTTTATCTTAAATAT
>JABZJR010000128.1 GCA_015257705.1 Nanosynbacter sp. | reverse complement strand
TTTCAGCAGTTATCACATCCCAACATAGCTACCGAGCGGTGCCCTTGGCAGGACAACTCGTACACCAGTGGTTGGTTCGACCCGGTCCTCTCGTACTAGGGTCAACTCTCCTCAATCTTCTTACGCCCACGGCAGATAGGGACCGAACTGTCTCACGACGTTCTGAACCCAGCTCGCGTACCGCTTTAATGGGCGAACAGCCCAACCCTTGGGACCGACTCCAGCCCCAGGATGCGACGAGCCGACATCGAGGTGCCAAACCATGCCGTCGATATGGACTCTTGGGCAAGATCAGCCTGTTATCCCCGAGGTACCTTTTATCCGTTGAGCGACGGCCGTTCCACAACGTACCGCCGGATCACTAGTCCCGACTTTCGTCCCTGCTCGACCTGCCAGTCTCACAGTCAAGCTCCCTTGTGCACTTACACTCAACACCTGATTGCCAACCAGGCTGAGGGAACCTTTGGGCGCCTCCGTTACACTTTAGGAGGCAACCGCCCCAGTTAAACTACCCATCAGGCACTGTCCCTGAACCAGATCATGGCCCGAAGTTAGACATCCAGATTGACCAGAGTGGTATTTCAACAACGACTCCACACAAACTAGCGTCCATGCTTCACAGTCTCCCACCTATCCTACACAAGCCAAACCAAACACCAATACCAAACTATAGTAAAGGTCACGGGGTCTTTCCGTCCTGCTGCGCGAAACGAGCATCTTTACTCGTACTGCAATTTCGCCGAGTTCATGGTTGAGACAGTAGGGAAGTCGTTACTCCATTCGTGCAGGTCGGAACTTACCCGACAAGGAATTTCGCTACCTTAGGATGGTTATAGTTACCACCGCCGTTTACTGGGGCTTAAATTCTCAGCTTCGCCCAAAAGGCTAACCAATCCTCTTAACCTTCCAGCACCGGGCAGGAGTCAGTCCGTATACCTCGTCTTACGACTTCGCACGGACCTGTGTTTTTGATAAACAGTCGCTTCCCCCTGGTCTCTGCGACCCATACACGCTCCAGGCAGCAAGTGCCCATCACGCTCAAGGTCCCCCTTCTCCCGAAGTTACGGGGGCATTTTGCCGAGTTCCTTAACCATGATTCTCTCGATCGCCTTAGTATTCTCTACCTAATCACCTGTGTCGGTT
>JABZJR010000127.1 GCA_015257705.1 Nanosynbacter sp. | reverse complement strand
CTATCATACTTAGGTTTACTATTAATATTTTCCTTGTGCAACCTAATCGCCTCATTTAATAATTTGCTATTAATAATTTCTTTGTACAACCTAATCGCCTCATTCAATAAGTTAATATCCCTATCATGTTTAGCTACTTTACGCATAACATCAGGAAGAAACAGTCTGTTCTTTGAAGAATCTCCCGACAGCAAACTATCATTTACCGCAGACGCTACTTGAATAGCCAAATCCCCACTGTCTTGTTTTATTAATTCTCTACATAATTTACCCGCCTCTTCCAAGTTATTCCGAGGGTCAGTATCTAGATATATTCCTGACAAATCTTCTATTTTTCCCGCAGCCACCTCATATTGACCATTTAATAGATTAATTCTGGCACTATAATCATCCAGTAAAAGTAATCTACCTGGAATAGATGGAAACGTTAACATTTGTAAACGAGCAAACTTTCCATAACCATCTCTATAATCTCTTCTGTCAGGAAACATAAACCATGGACGCTTATCTATAAATTCAGCCCAGTTAACAGTCACTGGTAATTGTTTTAATAACTCATCAGTTTTCAAACTATCTTGAGATTTCAATTCGCCGCAGGAAAATTTATCAAGCGGATGGCTCGACGTAAACCCAACGGCCGTAGTCATATCACAACATAATTCCTTTGTCAGGACGTCTATCATAAACGACCTATCACTCTCACGATCAAATAAAGTAATGAACGAGTGTTGATTAGCATAACTAATAAAGTGCTCAATATTTAACTCTTCCAAACACTCAGATGCAACAATTGTATGTCCGTAACAGTTAGCAACTTCATATTTAGCGATATTCTCTGCGTTAAATTCTCGCGAGCTACTATCTGTAGACCTAAAATAAAGTGTTTCACGAACAAGTTCTGCAACAGATTTAGCAGCCTCCGCTATATCATCAAACGTCTTATCTGACTCTTCGTACGCATTTTTTATGCTACAAAGCTTCTCTGACTCTAACAAGAGTTCTCGCTTAATGCCTCTTTTCTCCGCTATATCACTTCTCGGAGTTAATAGCTGAGTAGATAAATATCGATCATAAAATGATGTATATGGTTGCTCGTCTAATTGTTTACTCGGTCGTTCATTCACGAATTCATATTATATACTAATACAGTATAT
>JABZJR010000126.1 GCA_015257705.1 Nanosynbacter sp. | reverse complement strand
GTCCTAAGGTAGCGAAATTCCTTGTCGGGTAAGTTCCGACCTGCACGAATGGTGTAATGATCCGGACGCTGTCTCAACCATGATCTCAGTGAAATTGTAGTATCGGTGAAGATGCCGATTACCCGCGATGGGACGAAAAGACCCCGTGAACCTTTACTACAGCTTAGCATTGACCTTGGTCATCCGATGTGTAGGATAGGCCGGAGGCTTTGAATCGGGTGCGCCAGCATTCGTGGAGCCATCCTTGAAATACGGCCCTTTGGCTGTCTGAGGTCTAACGCGCGTAATGTGCGGACACTGCTTGGTGGGTAGTTTGACTGGGGTGGTCGCCTCCAAAAGCGTAACGGAGGCTTCCAAAGGTGCCCTCGGGCCGATTGGTAACCGGCCTTATAGAGTGCAATGGCATAAGGGCGCTTGACTGGGAGGGAGACATCCCGAGCAGGCAGGAAACTGGGGCATAGTGATCCGGCGGATGTGTATGGAAACTCCGTCGCTCAAAGGATAAAAGGTACTCCGGGGATAACAGGCTGATCCCCCCCAAGAGCTCATATCGACGGGGTGGTTTGGCACCTCGATGTCGGCTCGTCACATCCTGGGGCTGGAGAAGGTCCCAAGGGTTGGGCTGTTCGCCCATTAAAGTGGCACGCGAGCTGGGTTCAGAACGTCGTGAGACAGTTCGGTCTCTATCTATCGTGGGCGTTGGAGTTTTGAGTGGTGCCGTCACTAGTACGAGAGGACCGTGATGGACAGACCTCCGGTTTACCAGTTGTGCCGCCAGGTGCACCGCTGGGTATCTGAGTCTGGACTGGATAAGCGCTGAAAGCATCTAAGTGCGAAGCCATCCGCGAGATGAGAACTCCTCATAAGGGTCGTCATAGACGATGACGTTGATAGGGTGCAGGTGTAAAGACGGTGACGTCAAAGCCGAGCACTACTAATTGCCCGAAACTTTCTTCGGTCCTGCCCGATTTCTTTAAGGAGCGGGCAGGACAGGTGACTCACACTTTGAGCTGTGTTGCTCTTCATTCTTTTTTGCTTGTGGAAATAGGTCACCTTATACGGTTGATGTTTGATAGTCAACTTGAAAAGAATTATCAGGTGGTTATTGCGGCGGGGTCCCACCTCTTCCCATTCCGAACAGAGAAGTTAAGCCCGTTTGCGCCGATGGTACTGCAATGCAA
>JABZJR010000125.1 GCA_015257705.1 Nanosynbacter sp. | reverse complement strand
CGATTGTTGCAGGCGTTGCTTGATGCTCGCGCTAGTGAACATTCTATGCGTATGATGGCGATGAAGAATGCTACAGATAATGCCAGCGATTTGGTTGACGATTTGACGCTAGCTATGAATAAGGCTCGTCAAGGGGCGATTACTCAGGAGCTTGCTGAAATTTCTGGTGGCGTGGAGGCGATGGAACAATGATAAATAACACAACCCTATTCGTCAGTACTGTTGTTGTAAAGGACGGTAAGTTGCTGGTCGTTCAAGAAGGCAAAAATAATTATGGTCAATTAGATACCTGGAATTTTCCAGCTGGTCATGTTGAGCCTGGCGAAAGCTTGGTGGATGCGGCGATACGCGAAGCGAAGGAAGAGTCTGGCTACACAGTTGCAATTGATGGTGTGCTGTCGGTGCTGTTGAAAAATACTGATTCTGGTATGTCGCTGGTTGTGTTCTTTCTAGGACACGTTGCCGATGATTCTCCTATCGCGCACGAAGAAGGAATCCAGCAGGTTGACTTCGTGACGTTAGGGGCTTTAGAGAAACTGAACTTGCGCTTCCCTGATGATATGATAGAGCCGGCTCGTCGAGCATTGTCGGATAAGAGTTATTCTTTGGATATAATTATGGATTATCAGGAGGCGTAGATGTGATATGAAAAGTGAGATTAATACAAAGGAAGTGCGGAGGAAAAATTGATGAGTAAAACACTAGGTAAAATTATTCAAATCGTTGGCGTGGTCGTTGACGTGGAGTTTCCGCGAGACGTTGAACTTCCAGCGATTTACGACGCGTTGCACGTTAAAAACGGCAATGAGAATTTGGTGCTGGAGGTTGCTCAGCACTTGGACGAGCATACTGTTCGAGCAATTGCCCTGTCTTCGACGGATGGATTGAGCCGTGGCGCAGAAGTTGTTGCGACTGGCGCTCCAATTTCCGTTCCAGTCGGCGCAGAAACTCAAGGACGAATGTTTAATGTCGTTGGTGAAGCGATTGACGAAAAGCCGCAGCCAAAGGGTAAAACTGCACCAATTCACCGCCCTGCTCCAGCGCTTTCTGAACAGTCAAATAAGACTGAGATTTTGGAAACTGGCATTAAGGTTGTCGACTTGATTGCGCCACTTGCTAAGGGTGGAAAAGCTGGCTTGTTTGCTGGTGCTGGTGTCGGTAAGACAGTTCTTATCACTGAGTTGATCAATAATAT
>JABZJR010000124.1 GCA_015257705.1 Nanosynbacter sp. | reverse complement strand
ACCTTCCTCACACCTTACGGTGGCAGTATCTCCAGAGTGCCCAGCATCACCTGATGGCAACTAAAGACAGGGGTTGCGCTCGTTATGGCACTTAAGCCGACACCTCACGGCACGAGCTGACGACAACCATGCAGCACCTTCACAGAGACCCCGAAGGGCGTCATTATCTCTAAATCCTTCCTCTGCAATTCAAGCCCGGGTAAGGTTCCTCGCGTATCATCGAATTAAACCACATGTTCCTCCGCTTGTGCGGGCCCCCGTCAATTCCTTTGAGTTTCACCGTTGCCGGCGTACTCCCCAGGTGGGATGCTTAATGCTTTCGCTTAGCCGCTGATACCAGGTACCAACAGCGGGCATCCATCGTTTACTGTGCGGACTACCAGGGTATCTAATCCTGTTCGATACCCGCACCTTCGAGCTTCAGCGTCAGTTGCGCTCCCGTCAGCTGCCTTCGCAATCGGAGTTCTTCGTCATATCTAAGCATTTCACCGCTACACGACGAATTCCGCCAACGTTGTGCGTACTCAAGGAAACCAGTATGCGCTGCAAGTCAGACGTTGAGCGTCTACATTTCACAACACACTTAATCTCCAGCCTACGCTCCCTTTAAACCCAATAAATCCGGATAACGCCCGGACCTTCCGTATTACCGCGGCTGCTGGCACGGAATTAGCCGGTCCTTATTCGTATGGTACCTGCAAACAATCACACGTGATTGACTTTATCCCCATACAAAAGCAGTTTACAACCCATAGGGCCGTCATCCTGCACGCTACTTGGCTGGTTCAGGCTCTCGCCCATTGACCAATATTCCTCACTGCTGCCTCCCGTAGGAGTTTGGACCGTGTCTCAGTTCCAATGTGGGGGACCTTCCTCTCAGAACCCCTACTGATCGTTGCCTTGGTGGGCCGTTACCCCGCCAACAAGCTAATCAGACGCATCCCCATCCATAACCGATAAATCTTTACTTCACATCTGATGCCGTCAGTGAAGACCATAAGGTATTAGTCTGCCTTTCGGCAGGTTATCCCTTAGTCATGGGAAGGTTGGATACGCGTTACTCACCCGTGCGCCGGTCGACGTCCAAAAAGTGCAAGCACTTAATGCCGTTTCCCCTCGACTTGCATGTGTTAAGCCTGTAGCTAGCGTTCATCCTGAGCCAGGATCAAACTCTCCATTGTAAAATATGGTTTGGTGATAAGTGATGGATGATAAGTGATAATGAATACCACCAACCAAAACACTTCACCGAATAATCTCTGTTTCAGAACGCTTATCCTAAATAATATCAAGTAAAAAGCACCTTTTTCTTTGTTCCATAT
>JABZJR010000123.1 GCA_015257705.1 Nanosynbacter sp. | reverse complement strand
GTGCATGTGGTGGATGCCTTGGCGATTACAGGCGATGAAGGACGTTGTAGCCTGCGAAAAGCCGCGGGGAGCTGGCAAACAAGCTTTGATCCGCGGATGTCCGAATGGGGAAACCCACCCGCAAGGGTATCGCTGACTGAATCCATAGGTCAGCGAGGCGAACGTGGCGAACTGAAACATCTAAGTAGCCACAGGAAAAGAAATCAACCGAGATTCCGAAAGTAGTGGCGAGCGAAATCGGAGCAGCCTGTGCGTGATAGTCGATTGGCTAGTGGAACGGTATGGAAAGGCCGGCCATAGAGGGTGATAGCCCCTTACACGAAAGCGAATCGGTGGTACTGAGCGTACGACAAGTAGGGCGGGACACGTGTAATCCTGTCTGAAGATGGGGGGACCATCCTCCAAGGCTAAATACTCGTAATCGACCGATAGTGAACAAGTACTGTGAAGGAAAGGCGAAAAGAACCCCGGGAGGGGAGTGAAATAGATCCTGAAACCGCATGCATACAAACAGTCGGAGCCTCGCAAGGGGTGACGGCGTACCTTTTGTATAATGGGTCAGCGACTTACGTTCAGTGGCAAGCTTAACCAGATAGGGGAGGCGCAGGGAAACCGAGTCCGAATAGGGCGCCATAGTCGCTGGGCGTAGACCCGAAACCAGGTGATCTATCCATGGTCAGGATGAAGGTTGGGTAACACCAGCTGGAGGTCCGAACCGACTAATGTTGCAAAATTAGCGGATGAACTGTGGATAGGGGTGAAAGGCTAATCAAACCTGGAAATAGCTGGTTCTCCCCGAAAACTATTTAGGTAGTGCGTCATGTATTGCTCCAGGGGGTAGAGCACTGTAATGGTTGTGGGGGCCATCGCGGCTTACCACGCCATAGCAAACTCCGAATACCTGGAAGTATGAGCATGGCAGACAGTCGCCGGGTGCTAACGTCCGGCGGCAAGAGGGAAACAACCCAGACCTACAGCTAAGGTCCCAAAGTGTGGCTAAGTGGGAAACGAAGTGGGAAGGCTAAAACAGTCAGGATGTTGGCTTAGAAGCAGCCATCATTTAAAGAAAGCGTAATAGCTCACTGATCGAGTCGTCCTGCGCGGAAGATGTAACGGGGCTAAGCCATGCACCGAAGCTTAGGCTGCACTCTCTGAGTGCGGGGTAGGGGAGCGTTCTGTAAGCCTGTGAAGGTGTCTCGTAAGGGATGCTGGAGGTATCAGAAGTGCGAATGCTGACATGAGTAGCGTTAAAGCGGGTGAAAAGCCCGCTCGCCGTAAGCGCAAGGTTTCCTACGCAACGTTCATCGGCGTAGGGTGAGTCGGCCCC
>JABZJR010000122.1 GCA_015257705.1 Nanosynbacter sp. | reverse complement strand
ACTTCCACGAGCGCAATGCTCACTAGCCCCTCAAGCTAGCGCGTCTACCAATTCCGCCACGCCCGCATAACCACTTATCATTATACCTGATTACGGGGTTTTGTAAACGGACTTTTTCTCTGTCGCCCAATATTGAACATCAACATAGCGATCGACGGGATTGACAACTTCGGTACTTGCATCGAGAGCTTTGACGTTCCGAATATGAATATAGTCAAACTTCGGCTGATACAAGGCAATCGCCGGAGCGTCTGCTTGCCAAACAGCAGTGAACTTCGCGTAACGATCAGCGCGTTGCTTCGCTGAGATTTTAGATCGACCACTCTCCAAAGCATCGTCCGCTATTGCATTGTTGTAATTGGAGAAATTCAAACCATTGTTGGTTGCCTGCGAAGAATGCCAATAGGCGTAAACATCAGGGTCGCCGCCCAAGGAGAGTTCATAAACCAGCACGTCAAAATTGCGCGGCTGCAAAACTGTCTGAAGAATATTTTGAGTAGCGTCGTTCGGATCGACAACTTTAATATCCGATTCTATATTCAGCTCGTCATACCAAACTTGAGCCAAATACCTGGCGACCTTTTCGTAATTGCTATTCTTCAAAACGACCACGTTGAGCTTTAATTTATCATTTCCCTTCTGGCGAGCATTATTTACGCTCTTCCAGCCCTCAGCGTCAAGTAGAGATTTCGCTTTCTTGACGTCATAACTAGACGAGTTCGAGCTCTTTCCCAGGAATTTATTAAGCGTTGGGCCAGATAATTCTTCCGTAGACAATGACAAGGATTGACGCAGCTTGGATGTATCGACACTGAGCGACAAAGCTTGACGAACAGCTTTTGATCGCAAGAACTGACTGTTGTTATTAAACAGCGCGTAAACTCCGTTATTCAAAGAATGCGCTTCTGCGGCGTACATAGATTTTACCTCGGCGGACTGATCGTTATAAATTAATTCTGGAGTTCCTGTAATTTCTCGCGTACGCAAACTTTTCGCAATATCATCCTGCGTCGGATATGCGTACAACTGGAATCGCTCCAACTTAGGTGTGCTACCATAATAATTACTATTCGACTGCAGATATAGCACTTTTTTACTACCATCGCTCGTTACATTCTGCAGCAATCTAAAGGCGAATGGACCGCTGGATATGGGCGACTTATTAAAATCATGTTCACGTAAATTCGACGGTTTAACATCTTTTAATATATGTTTAGGGATAATCGGGAATGTCAAAGCGTGGACAAACGGCGAATATGACGACGGCAAGATAAACTTCACCGAATCGTCAGACACTTTCTCGAATTTTATAGATTTCCAGCCAGATATCTCAGCTCCAACTTCTGGATT
>JABZJR010000121.1 GCA_015257705.1 Nanosynbacter sp. | reverse complement strand
AATCCAGAAGTTGGAGCTGAGATATCTGGCTGGAAATCTATAAAATTCGAGAAAGTGTCTGACGATTCGGTGAAGTTCATCTTGCCGTCGTCATATTCGCCGTTTGTTCATGCTTTGACGTTTCCGATTATCCCTAAGCATATATTAAAAGACGTTAAACCATCGAATTTACGTGAACATGATTTTAATAAATCGCCTATATCCAGCGGTCCGTTTGCCTTTAGATTACTGCAGAATGTAACGAGCGATGGTAGTAAAAAAGTGCTATATTTGCAGTCGAATAGCAATTATTATGGCAGTACGCCTAAGTTAGAGCGATTCCAGTTGTACGCGTATCCGACACAGGATGATATTGCGAAAAGTTTGCGTACGCGAGAAATTACAGGAACTCCAGAATTGATTTATAACGATCAATCCGCCGAGGTAAAATCTATGTACGCCGCGGAAGCACATTCTTTGAACAATGGAGTTTACGCGCTGTTTAACAACAATAGCCAGTTCTTACGATCAAAAGCTGTTCGCCAAGCTTTGTCGCTCAGTGTCGACACATCCAAGTTACGCCAATCTTTGTCATTGTCTACGGAAGAATTGTCTGGTCCAACGCTTAACAAATTTCTGGGAAAGAGTTCGAATTCGTCTAATTATGACGTCAAGAAAGCGAAATCTCTACTTGACGCCGAGGGCTGGAAGAGTGTGAATAATGTTCGTCAGAAGGGAAATGATAAGTTAAAACTCAACGTGGTTGTTTTGAAGAATAGCAATTACGAAAAGGTTGCCAGGTACTTGACTCAAGTTTGGTATGATGAACTGAATATAGAATCGGATATTAAAGTTGTCGATCCGAACGATGCCACTCAAAATATTCTTCAGACAGTTTTGCAGCCGCGCAATTTTGATGTGTTGGTTTATGAGCTCTCCTTGGGCGGCGACCCCGATGTTTATGCCTATTGGCATTCTTCGCAGGCAACCAATAATGGTTTAAATTTCTCCAATTACAATAACGCGATAGCGGACGATGCTCTGGAAAGCGGTCGATCTAAAATCTCGGCAAAGCAACGCGCTGATCGTTACGCGAAGTTTACTGCCACTTGGCAAGCGGACGCTCCAGCGATTGCCTTGTATCAGCCGAAGTTTGACTATATTCATATTCGGAACGTTAAAGCTCTCGACGCAAGCACCGAAGTTGTCAATCCTGTCGATCGTTATGTCGATGTTCAATATTGGGCGACAGAGAAAAAGTCCGTTTACAAAACCCCGTAATCGGGTATAATGGTAAGTGGTTATGCGGGCGTGGCGGAATTGGTAGACGCGCTAGCTTGAGGGGCTAGTGAGCATTGCGCTCGTGGAAGT
>JABZJR010000120.1 GCA_015257705.1 Nanosynbacter sp. | reverse complement strand
CAAACATACTTTGGTAAGCACGCTAAAGATCTGACGCTGGCGGAAGCGGCGCTAATTGCTGGTATTCCACAGAATCCAACTTACTATAATCCATATAACACCGCTGGAAATAAGGCTTTGATTGCCCGACAACATACAGTTCTGGATTACATGGCCGAGCAGGGCGTTATTACCAAGGATGAGGCTGAAAAAGCTAAAAAGATTGATATCTTAAGCACGCTTAAGCCGCAGACCGAGCACTTGGAGAATATCAAGGCCCCTCATTTCCTATTGATGGTTCGCAATCAGTTAAGTAAAGAGCTTGGCGAATCAGTCGTTGGACGCGGTGGATTGACGATTAAAACCACCCTCGACTGGCGAATTCAGGAGAAACTTGAAAATGAAATGAAATCGTTCTTTGCAACGGGTCGACCAGACGCCGTGCGAATTAGTAACGGCGCCGCAACAGTCGAGGACGTTCAGACTGGACAAATCGTAGCGCTTGTTGGTAGCCGTGACTTTAATTACACGGGCTTCGGTCAGGACAACGCCGCAGTTTCCTATATCCAGCCAGGTTCTACAATTAAGTCACTTGTTTTTGCTCAATTATTCGACAAACACGACAGCAAGCAAGCATACGGTAGCGGCACGGTATTAGCTGATGAAAATATCGACAAACTGTACGGCGCAACTCTAAGAAACTGGGACAATAAGTTTATGGGCGCCATCAATATTCGAAGAGCGCTAGCCCTATCCCGAAACGTTCCAGCCATCAAAGCCGCTTACATCGTTGGCGACGGATCCGCTAAGCCTGTCGTTGAGGGAATCCGCAGGATGGGCGACACCAACTATTGCCGCCAGGAAGAAAATGCCGGCGGTTACGGACTCGGTGCAGCAATCGGCGCATGTGGAACCAAACAAACAGAATTGGTGAACGCCTACTCAACATTGGCGCGAATGGGAGTCCAAAAAGACATTTCAAGTGTTATTGAGGTGAAAAATAGCCAAGGCGAGACCTTAAAGAAATGGAAAGACGATGGAAAGCAGGTTCTTGATTCGCAATCAGCATACATTGTGAACGACATCTTGTCTGACCGAACTCCTGGACTTCACGGCTGGATGGGCGTTAATGGCGTTCGAACCTCCGCAAAGACTGGTACATCAGACAAGGGTTCGCAGCCAAAAGACCTCTGGATTGTCAATTACAGCCCAGCTCTAGTTATGGGAATGTGGCTCGGAAACTCCGACACTAGCGTGATTGGTACATCAGCCTCCAACTATGGCATACCGGTAATTAGAAGCGTTATGGAATTTGCCCACACCCAAGTTTACGCCAAGGAAGGCAAATGGAAGTCAGGTCAATGGTACGAGCGACCAAGCGGAATCCAGAC
>JABZJR010000011.1 GCA_015257705.1 Nanosynbacter sp. | reverse complement strand
GAACAGCTCTATCTGTAAATCATTCTTTTTTGCGTCATTTTGATTTGCCCACAAAAAAATATCAGTCGTTTCCCTCACTTCTTCCATTTTTCTAGTATAGCAATTTTTATCAGATGTCGCTAGCAGTTATTTAGCTAATCTCTCGCCTTCACGCGCTCGATTAGCCCATTCGTCAGCCAATTCGTTTCCTTCGTCACCCTCATGACCGCGCACCCAACGCAAATCCGCCTGAGAGTTTGAATATAATTCGTACAGTTCACGCACAATATCCAGATTTTTAATCTCGCCACTCTTCTTCGTCCAGCCGCGCTTTTCCCAGCCCGGCGCCCACTTGGTGACCACGTTAATCCAAAATTCACTATCAGAATAAATCACACACGGCGCACCATTAGCATCTTTCAATGCCGCAATTAAGGCTTTACCTTCCATGCGAATATTAGTGGTATCACCATCTTCTGACCCCAAAATATAAGGCTGAAGATCACGAATAACCGCAAACCCACCTGGACCGGGATTCGGCGAAGCAGAGCCGTCAGTATAGTAAGTTGTCATTAATGTAATTATACACTAACTATAGCTCGCCTGGCTATCTTGCGAGACACACTGTTCATCTTATTATAGACTTTATAAAATTCACTCACGCGCTCACGACTTTGTTTTGTTAAATGAGATTCCTTCTCTTCATCAGCACAGTTTGTAAAGAAGTCTTGCTTACGCTGCCAAATATCAATTACCTTCTCTGCTGTTTCATCACTCATATTGACCAAATCGCCGTAAATTTTCTGCAGCTTAAAGAAAAAGTGTGCCGCCTTTTTATCAGTACGAGCCACCAGACGAGCATCTGGCGTAGAAAACTGCATCTCAAACGGCGCATACGGGATTCTTCCATCGTCAGTTGCATAGAATCCCGTAATCTTCGCATCTGTAAATCCGCTACTACTATCCTTAAAACTGAACATTTCCATATCAACGTCTGGTATTTTATCGATAATTTTCTGGCGAATCTTCTCCTGAAAATCCGAAGAACCCTTAATGACAAAACATTCGCTTTTTCGCCCTGGGGCTGGATATGGAGTAATCTTACCGCCATTAACAGCCTTAATCACAGCATCAGCATAGGCATCAGCTAGCTGTTCGTTGTCTTGACAAATTACCGTCATACCATATAAGTCGATCGGATGGAATTCCCCCGAATCCTTCAGAGGTTGAGAACGTTTATCGTAATAACCTATGGTCTGTAGCAATTTTTTACAATACGAGCCGCGACCCTTACCTCGAGCCCTTACTTCCAATTCTGCTCCATTCGGGGTTTTTACAGTACCAGATCCAAAAAATGTACTATGCGAGGAATTGGTATTTACGGCAGGTTTCAGATCTGACTCCCCTAGCAACTCAGAGAACACGCCATTAAAATTGCCCATAGCAAAATCAAATCGCGTAGGATCAGTCGAATACCTGCTACCAAAATGCAACGACACAACCCTGTCAACCTCATTCATGATCGAATCGATATCATTACTTAAGGCATCTTTGCGATATAAAGCATCGCCAATATTACGACCCGTCATAACACCAATTTCATCTTTTAGCTCAGATTCCAAGTTATCTAGTCCAATAATGCTACACACTGGAATTAAGAAATTTTCAGCAAATACTGCACATTTATACGCGAACGCGCTGTGATAAGGGGCGATTTTTAAGTTAGATAAGGTTATAGCTCCAGCAATCATCGCAGTCTCCAAGCCTACACCTTCAGCTCCTTCGCCTTTTGTTGAGAATACCTTTATCAAGTTATCAAGATGCGGTGCTGGAATTGACGGATTTTCAGCCCACGGACTCTTACCATAATTATCACCGTCCACGCCTAAATCGTCAGGAATTGTTTGATTATCCTTAAGCTTTAGCGCTTTTCCCGCTAGTGAACCCTCATCAATATCTTCCATGTACGACAAAAAAGCCTCTTGTAAGACCTTATAGTCCTCAACTATACCTATAACAGTATCCTCACTAATCTCTTCAGGGGCGCCATCTAGCGACCTCGTAATATATTCAGTACGTTGCCTACGACTTAAATCTTCCGGCATCCCGATAATAATCTCTGCAGCCAGTTTACGCGACGGAGTTAAGTGGTCTCCGCTAAATGTCTCCACCAACCCCATAGCCAGTTCTTTCCTTTCAAGAGAAAAGTCAGCTTCGCCTTGATTTTGAAGGTTGGTGATATTGTCTAATGATTCTTTACTTTCCATAATATAGCTTGTAAATTATATCACAAACTATAAATTTTTGCAATAGCTAGACTGCCCCGGACTATCTACGCAAAATAAATCCGCATCAATTCGCGCGCTACTCTGTCGGCATCGTGACGAATTAGGCTACGTTGAGCCGCCAATGGATCGCTGCTGGAGTTCGTATTGACCCACACGTCATCAGCAATCAGACGCTTGCCCGACGCGTAATAATGCTTTTTCTTCAGCAATTCCTTATCCCACTCGACCAAATATTCGCCGTCGTGGGCATATTTCTTTATCAATTCCTCTGGCGGACGATGATTATTGTAAAGCACATAATCCATATTCACCCCTGAAAATCGCTCAATTTCATCCGCAAAATCCGCCACGGTAAATCCATCAGTCTGCGTTGGCTTGGTAACCAAATTGCAAACATAGACTTTCTTCGCCTTCGTTTCAGCAAGCGCTCGAGTAACACCTCGAACCAACAACGCTGGCGCCAAACTACCATATAAAAGCCCCGGCGCAATTACCACCAAATCGGCATCCAAAATCGCTTGACGAGCTCGCGGGTTAATCGTAGCTGGCGGTTTAAGCTCTAACCACGGACGCTCGCCACGTGGAATCTTTAGCGACTCAGCCGCATGCTGACCATCAACAACCGTGCCGTCCTTCAGCTTAATCGACATTGTCGTATCGTCCAGAGTAATCGGATAAACTCGACCATTGACGCCCAAAACTTCGCTAGCCAACTCAACCGCATCAGCAAAACTTCCTGTCATCTTTTCCAGCGCCGCCATGAATAAATTGCCAAACGCGTGGCCTTTCATACTGCCCTCGCCGAACCGGTAATTGAACAAATCGCGAACTTTCGGCGAAGTACTCAGCGCCACCAGGCATTGCCTGACGTCGCCCGCTGGCAGCACACCCAATTCATCACGCAACACGCCAGTTGAGCCGCCATCGTCGACCATATTGACCAACGCTGTAATGCTGTGTGTATATTTTTTCAATCCAGAAAGCAGCGTGAAACTTCCCGTTCCGCCACCAATAACTACAATTTTTACCCCAAAATGATCATTATTCGAACTATCCGTCATGCCTGAATTATAGCACTTAATAAGCTCTAAACCAACGTACCTTTTGGCAACGCCCATTCCAAGAATGGCTGCTGTTGACAATCAATCGCATTGATAATATGCGTGGCAATTTTCGCAGGATCGTTGAAAAACATATAGTCAGCCGGGAGATCGCGCCCATTCCAAAACGGAGTTTTCATAGCACCAGGCAAAAATAGCGCAACCCTAACTGGAAGTTTTTGCTCATCCGCCTGCATCCCCAAACTTCGCGCCAAACCCGCTTGAGCGTGCTTCGTTGCAACGTACACGGCTTCATCTGAGCGCGCTTTAACGCTACTTGTCGATCCAATAACCGTCAAGACAGATTTACGATTCTGCGTTGACATCTTACGCCAAGCCCATTGGACCAACGGCAACGCGCCTGAAAAATTAACTTCCGCCATACTGCGGACACTCGGCTGATCTTCAAAATTGCCGCGCCAGCCATATCCAGCCGCCCACACAAATTGATCAATATCATCGCCGTTTAAAATCTGCTCAATTCGCGCCGACGCCGACTCCACTTGATCCGAATAATAAACATCCAATGGAAAACCTTCGCCGTGCTTCTGCGGATTATGAGTCTTACCCAGGACCAGCACACGCTCACCACGTTCCCGCAGCTGCTTCGCCATCTCTAATCCAAGCCCACTCGTCCCACCAAGAATAATATGCATATGATTATTATAGCAACGGCGATATTAAATGTAAATTCCGTATCTAAGCCTCGGCCACGCCTCTACCAGTTCCTCAGCTGAAAACTCCTTGACAGAATCCAGCTCTTGTAAAGGCGTTTTCAAGCAAAGCCCAACAGCCACGGCAGCCACTCGTCTCATGAGATATTCCGCATTATCTGAAGAAAAATAAGCATTCTTCCTGAATCCTCCTCTTATCCCTCCAACAGAATGTACACCCCACCCATCCCGCCAGCTTCGCAGCTCAACCCTATCATACGGAAACTGAAATGGCGATTGTATGGATGTGGACTGGCTAGGGAGGCGCTTCTCTGCTAACATGATATGTCCTGAATACTCATGACAGCGACTAGCCAACATTACATCCATATCGAGAACCTCGTCCTTAACAACTAATCTAGTCAATAAAGCAAATAACAAATCCTCGTTGACTTCGCCCTCCATAATATTCTCGATATTAACCCTGGCGCCGTAATTATCAGTTTTCCTCATACGTCAAATCTTTGGCTATCTTCTTATATTCTCTCCACTTGCTGCCAAAATCCACATTGCCATGAAAACGAGAAACAAATTCATCCACTTTATCCGGAGAGAAACTCTCAGTAGGCGATTCCTTAAGCTCTTCTAATGACAGTCCTACACAATGCAAAGCCACGGCTCCGACGCGCAAAGCAAGCCTGACGATCTCTAACTTCTGATCGTCGTCAGGGTTATTTTCAATGGAATCAGGGACGACAAGCTCGGTTGGTATTACTTTGCGCAAGAAAGAAATTCCACTATGCGACATAGGATCAGCTAATAGCCAGCCACTTACCTTCACCTCATCTTCAACCGCCAGACACTCTGAAATAGACACTCGCGCCATACTCTCACCAATTCCGCGAACCTTTTCTATCAAATTCCCATGACTACGAATATCACCCACTCTTCTAGCAAACGCCATGGACGCATTCACAGTCCCATCTTCTTCCAAAGACCAATCGCCATCATAGATTCCAATCAAGCGCCGACTTTCGACGGAGGAATAATTCTCTGAGCTATTACTAGAGTCAATAAATCTAATATCAAGAGATACGCCGCCTGTACTTTTTTCCATGCCTGATATTCTATACTATTTTATGGAAAAAGTCAATACTACTCTGTCGGCAAACTATTTGCGCCACACAATTTCTGCCACTTCAAATGCACTTTATATCGAAGCGGCGCGCCCGACTCGCTCTCTTGGAGTCGCAACTCTTCAGGATCCATAAACGTCACTTCGTCCGCATCGACGCCCACTGAAAAATCAAAGTTTTCCGTCCACACACGACAAGAAAAACAAATTTGGTTAGCGTCAATTCGCTCAATGTAAATCTCGTCCGACGCGTCAAAAAGCTGATAGCGAAGATTGCCCTTATAGCCAACTTCTTCATACAATTCCCGCTTCAACGCAGACTCAAAAGTTTCGCCATAATCCATACCACCGCCCGGCAAATCCCAACACGGCCGCCCATCTTCTTTGACAACCAAAATCTGCCCAGCATCGTTATAAATCAAGGCTTTTATGGAAACGCGATACAGACAATCCATATGGTCCGTTCCATCTAAATTCTGTGTAATGATACGTCCGTTGGTGATTTTTGCCATGAAAGTCATTATACTACACCCGAGCGCTAGATAGCTAATACCATTTCACCTACAGTATACTCTGTCTTTCCAATATCCATTTACTAACTACTCATTGGGTGTTAATAAGTTAGGAATTACCTAAATTACCTAATTGTGATACTCTTTTATTTCATGTTCATACTCAGCTAAAAGATTCTTCGAATAAATCTTTTCATTTTTTGAATTTCTAACTTCTTTCCAAAGAATAGCAGCTACTTTTAACTTGTTCGAATAGTTGCGACTATTTTCGTCTGCACAGAAATCCTTTAAAAATTGATTCCATTGACAAACCGAATTATCATATTTAGCATAATTTGATTTCCCATAATAAACTCTTAGCATATCATGAATTGTAAAATTCAAATCATTTTCTCTCTTTACTTTTCTCCAGGCAGTAGCCATATCAGCAGTAAATTTAAAAGGTGCAATACCTATTACGGCAGAGAAATATTCTCTAAATTTTGTATTAAAGGAAAACCCACATTCAAGTAATGGCATATCTAGAGTAATATTTTCAACTTGCTTTGTTTCGTTTTTTATTGATGATTTTTTAATTAAATTACCCTTAAAGTACTGCTCAATAATATAATTAAGTTCTTGTTTTGTACCTCTATGTTCTAATGCTAGCGACCTGCATATCTGTGAAAGTTCTTCACGATACCAATAGTATTGATTAAACTCATCAAACGATGTGATTTTATCAAACTCAGGTCTACTTTTTGTCAATCTTTTATCTCCTCAAAACCAATTTGCTTTTTTCACGTCCAATATCTACAACTCCTCAACCTTCACTCGCCTCTGCTCCGTCGTATCTCGCTCACGAACAGTAACGGTGTCATCTTCCAGCGTCTGAAAATCAACAACTACGCAGTGCGGCGTACCAATTTCATCCTGACGGCGATAACGCTTACCGATGTTTCCATTGTCATCCCACATAACGCGTCCAGGATTTTTCTTAGATAGGTTAGCGTAAATTTCACGCGCCTTCTCCACCAATTCTGGCTTATTCTTAAGTAGCGGTGAAACGGCAAATTTAACTGGCGCCAAATGTTCTGGAAGTGCCAAATAAACACGCTTGCTGCCGTTCTGCTCGTCCTCACGATACGCACTCGACAAGACCGCCATCAGCGCCCGCTCGACGCCAAAACTCGGCTCAATCACGTGCGGCACAAACTTTTCATTCGTCCCCTTGATCGTATATTCCATACTTTTCCCGCTGACGCGCTGAATATTCATCAAGTCAAAATCGGTCCGATATGCAATCCCCATCAGCTCTTCTTTGCCAATTGGAAAATCGTATTCAATGTCAATCGTTTTCTTACTGTAGTGTGCCCTGTCCTCTGGTGGAACGTCCAGCTCGTGAATATTTTCAGGGTCTAATCCCAACGCCTCCAAAAACTCGTGCGTCGATTTCAGCAATTCATCAAACGCTTCCTCCCAATTCTCTGGATTGACAAAATACTCAATCTCCATTTGCTCAAACTCCCGAGAACGGAAAACAAAATCTCGCGGCGCAATTTCATTGCGAAACGCCTTGCCCTGCTGAGCAATTCCAAACGGCAAGTCTGGATAAAAACTATCAACAACGTTCTTAAAATTGGTAAAAATTCCCTGAGCTGTTTCTGGACGAAGATATGCAACGCTGTCTTCACTTTCGGTGGCGCCAACGCTCGTCTTAAACATCATATTAAACGTGCGAGATTTACTCAGTGGATTTCCGTCTGGACTTTTAATTCCTTTTTCCGCAATCACTTCATCCATTTGCTCCATCGTCAAGCCATCCGCATCAACCCCATTGTCTTTAAGTATATGATCCGTACGATAACGTCGATGATTAACCGTATCTTCACACAATGGATCGACAAACGTATCCACATGCCCACTCGCCTTCCAAACTTTCGGATTCATCAAAATCGCCGCATCGACGCCATATATATCGTCACGCTCATCAACAAACATTCGCCACCATAAATTCATAATGTTGCGTTTCAATTGAACACCAAGCGGGCCATAATCCCACGTTCCAGACAAACCGCCATAAACATCCGAACCCTGATAAATAAAACCGCGACGCTTACACAGGCTAATAATATCTTCCATTTTTGCTTGACTCATTGAAAAAACCTTTCTCCATGTTGGCAACATGGCGATTCACATTATTTCCTAAATTATACCATTTTACGAGCAATTTTACACCGCGGCGTGCTGTCTGGCGGTCAGCCAACAGTCATTTATAACCTCAGTTATTCCGCCAATTTGCGCCACGTTTGCCAGAGGCTTGGCCTGGATTAACCTTAACAATTTGATAGCGTCTGCACCCAAATCGCCCTGCTCTGCCAACCTCAAGCCTTTTTCTGCGCTATCGTACATATATTTTTTGTCAGGGAGCAACGGCGCTGTCGTCACATCCGTACGAAGATTCAATTCATCACCCAGCAAACTCGCGTACTGCAAATAAAACCACGTTTCAATCAATTTTTGGTTTATTGCAGGATTATTCAATTGCTCCAAAACTTGACTCAGCACATAATACCACTCTGGTTCGTCAATATTTTCACTCGCCCCAGAAACCAGTTTCATCACCGAATACGCAAACTGCATCCGATCGTAATCTTCCAAAATATGCCGATAAAAAGCCGACAATCGAGCGGAAGTTAACAGCCCCAAATCGCCCCGACCAGAACGAATAACCACGTCGCAAATCGCGAATAGTTCGATTCCGCCCGCCAATTTACTGCGCTCGCGTCGCACACCTTTGGCAATCACACTACGTCGACCTTTTGGCGTTAATAATTGCAAAACTCGGTCAGCTTCGGCGTAATTTGTTCGCCTCAGAACAATTGCCTTTACTCGTTCACTCTGCCCCGTCATTTAGAACCTCGCGAAAAATCGCCCGCGCCTCATTCGGACGCATCGATGTTTTATTCAAAATCGCCTTCACGCCAAGCGGACGCAAATCGTCCATTTTAACGTCGATATTCGTACAAACCACAATCGGCAAACTCGCCAAATCCGCGTACGATCGCAGCTCATTCAACAGAGCAATCGCCGTTTCGCCAGCCAACAACATATCCAAAATTAAAGCGTCAGGTTGCCAATCGTCAATAATCTCAATCGCCTGACCACCAGAAACCGCCACTCGATATTCCGCGCCAACATCCGCGGCAAACTTGCCCAGAATATCCGCCCAATTCTTATCGTCTTCAACAATTAACAGTTTTTTCATATCAAGCTCAGCTGCCGACTAATTGGCATTTCTACATAAAAAGTCAATCCATCGCGATGACGAATCAGACCAATTCGCCCATTCATCGCCCGTGCAAATTGATTCGCCACGTAAATCCCCAGTCCGCTGCTTTCTGGCCTTGTTCGCACGGTTTTTCGCGTTTCCATTTCATCAAGCAAAAGCCGATATTCCTTCAAGCTCATCATCGGCCCAAAATCCCGCACGCTCATTCTCACGGCATCTTTTGTCGCCTTAACCGAAACCTTAATCTCCGATCCGTCCTCCGTATACGCCAGCGCGTTATTCAAAAAATTCGCTAAAATTCGCCCTAAAAGTGTTCGATTCGCTAATATCAATTGACTATTTCTGCCACTCTTAGGCCAGCTAACTTTTCGCCCATAAAGTATTGCGTTGAACTTTGTTTCCATCGCTACTTGCTGACATAAAGCCAACGGATTGACCGGTTCAAGCGGAAATAACGACGGCGTTAAATTAGCTGAATTTGCCAAATCGATCGTAAGCTGCAACGCCTGCTCAGAAGTCCGAATAATTCGTTGCTGGATCTGAGTTTTATCGGCAGAACTGGTTAAATCGTCGTCCAACAGTAGCGCCAATTGCCTAATCAAAGCCAGCGGCGTTTTCAGCTCGTGTGCCGCCACCAAAACGCTCGGCAATCCCCCAAAATCAGCATCACTCCACTCTTTACCTGCCATACAATTCTAGTATAGCAAATATGTGACGGGTTTTTCTATTCAGAGATTTTTACAGTGCTCAATATAGTCTGGAAATCTGGCTTAAACGTATCCGCGTCGGTTGAAAAACGAATAGTTTTATCGCGAACTTTCATCAAAACCACAGAGCCTCGCAATTCTTTCTCAAACGTACCGTCAATTCGAGTCGCTGAAATTCCGTTAAACTCAGTGCTACTTGAGGTCAACTCACCCTTCTTTAGTCGTGATTGATAATCATTCAGTACCGTATCCATATTCTTATTGATAATCTCCAGCCTCAGCGCAAACCGACTATTTTTATTAGTTGTCGAAGGAACTGAAACAGGGTGGAGATAGGCCTTGTAGTCACCTCTGTCGCTGCCGTCATTCGCTACATATGCACTCCAAGTTTTTGTATACATGAACGATACTCGACCGTATTCAGCAGGACCAACAAATTCAATACGCGGGTTTTTTGCTTCTTCAGAAAATTTCTTCTGGTCTGATTCGGCTTGTTCACTCTTGCCCTCAGCAACTTTAATCGCAACTTTACTATCAACATCGCTTTTTTCTCGGGAGTATTGCATATATGCCCAAATTGCCAAAGATCCAGCAATCAAAAACAATATCAGACAGCCGATTGTGCCGACCATCCAGCCATTAACTGAGCCACGCTCACTCTTATATCTCGTTATCATATTGTAAAGTATAGCTTATGCTTTAATTGATGTAAAGATCCTACTCAGCGTTAAAATCCTCGCTAAGAACCTCGATATCATGTCGCATATCTTCCAGCGTGGCAGTAATTTTTTTTGATAATTCTCTCGCTTCAATAAACTTCTGCTTCGCCTCGTCCAGATTAAAATCATCGCCTTGGAACCACGCGATTTGCTCGTTCAATTCAGCCATCATTTGCTCAATTGTCATATCGTTGTTCACTATTCTCAATCCTCGCTTTCATAATTATATCTTTTGCTGTAATCTCTACAATATTACCAATCTGTAAATCACCCTTGATCATCGCATAACCACGACGCAGCGCCATTTCCGGATCATACTCAGTGATGACTCTTTGTTGCGACAATGTTGCATTTAAAGTCGCATCCACGTGATTCGACCACTGTTTTAGCGCTTCTTTTTGCAACATTGTTGCATTAAGCGACCGCTCTTCGATAGCTCTACAAATTGAATCTTTCGCGTCAATTAGCCTGTAATGCAAATGCCGAATCACTTCTCGCTTGTCAGGAAACAGCAATTGCGCGGCGTTACTCGGCGTGGCTGCGCGAACGTCCGATGCCAAATCACATAAGCTCTCATCAATTTCATGACCAATTCCAGTCATTGTCGGAATGCGACTACTCGCCACCGCCCGTACTAGTTTTTCATCGTTAAAACTCGCCAAATCTTCCGCACTGCCACCGCCACGAATCAAAACAATCACATCTGGAGATTCTGACATTTGATTAAAATATGATATTGCTCGCACAGCTTGATCTGCAGCATTCACACCCTGTACATTAACATCGGCGACTACGAATTTCACACCACCCCAACGCTCACCGGAAATCTTCATAAAGTCAGCATATCCCGCCGCTTTTGTACTGGAAATAACAGCCACCCTATGAGGATATTGCGGTAATGGACGCTTTCTTTCAGAATTGAACAAACCCTCGACTGTCAATTTTTGCTTCAAAAGCTCAAAACTTCGCTTCAAACTTCCCTTGCCTAATGGGCGAATCTCTTGAACGTTCATACTAAAGGCGCCATTATCCCTAAGTACCGGCATTGCCCGAACGACAACTTTCATTCCATCTTCAATTGGCGTGCGTAAATTGCTAAAACCAACAAAACACCGAACCAGCCCGTCGTCATCCTTCAGATCGAAAAAAGCGTATTTCGGAGGATAAGACTTGAAGCTGGAAACCTCGCCCTCAACTTCAACCATTCCAGCAAAAGCCACGTCAAAAGTTTGATTGACAACTGCTATGAAATTGCTAACGCTAAATCTGGGAATCATCTGGCTTGCCGTATTTAATCAGTGCGTGTTGATAGAGAATATAGCCAAAGATAATCGTACCAGTAAGTAAAATTGCTCGCGTCAAAATTATTCCAGCAATCGCCAAATCCGGCGGAGTGCCTGCCATGCTTAAGAAAATAATCATAATAGTTTCATAAACGCCCGTCCCTCCAGGTGTAAACACGACAATCGCTGCCAATCCCGCCACGCCGTATCCAACCATCAGAATCGCCGGATTAACAAAAACACCCAGCGACAGAAACGCCACAGCAAACATCGCCACGTCAAAAACAGTGTAGACAGTTCCCCAAATCATCGGTTTTATCAGAAGCTTCGGATGATTGGACAAATCTTGAAAATCGTCCTGCATATCAACAAAAAACTCTTCGACTTTCTTCGACTTCATCACTCGTCGCTTCTTACCTAAGGTTGCAATTTTTACCAATGTATTGATGAATTTAGACAATCTAGCGGCAGTCATCTGCATACGACGCTTTGACGAAAACACGAAAATCAGACCAAACGTCAGCGCCAAAACCACGATAATCAGCAAGAAGCTCGCCGCAACGATATAACGATTAACCTTACCGTCAATAGCCAACGCCAGTACAGCAATCACCAACAAAACCAAAAGCGACAAAAATCCCGTAACGTAACGAATCACCTGCGCAAATGTCGAACGTGCCGAGCTCACGCCAAGCTTATGCATTCGCCACGTCGTATACGAAATCCCACTAACTCCGCCCGACGGAAAAATATGATTGACCAAATTAAGCTCCAGCGCAATCCTCGTCTGCTCCAGCCTGGAAATATGATGAATCAGATTCTTCTCTCTCAGATACGAAAAAATCATCTCGCCGCCAGCGAAGTACACGATAATCTGAAATGGTAATAGCAAGAACAATAGCCATAAATCCGCATGCAAAAACAGATTCCACGCCTTCACGAGCTCATGCCGAGATAGAAAAATTATTATCGCCAAAACCACCAACGTCAAAACGCTCATAATGGCTCGTGGCGATTTCAACAATTGCAACACCTTCGGTAACATAACCTTCATTATACCACGATAAATGTTATAATTACGACATGTTTATAGCTATTCTCGGTCGTCAACCAGAAATCTCTATCGCTGAATTAGAGGCGGTTTACGGTGCTAAAAATGTCCAAAAAATCTCCAGCCAAGCCGCCACGGTTAATTGTGACAATTTATCAATTGACAATCTCGGCGGAACGATTAAATGTGGACAAGTTACCACGAAGATAAAATCGCAAAAATCAGACCGCAATACCCTACTCCAGGCGTCAAAAATTATTGTTGAAAAATACACGAAAAAACTTTCACATAGCCAGAAAAAAATAACGCTTGGAATAAGTTTTTATGGCAATAAAACAGATCCGAGGAATGTCCAAAAAATCGGAATTATCTTAAAAAACAACTTGAAAAAATCTGGCGTTAGTTTGCGCCTAATTCCTAATAAAACCGCCGCACTGTCC
>JABZJR010000119.1 GCA_015257705.1 Nanosynbacter sp. | reverse complement strand
ATGGTAAAGAAACTGGTGAAGTTAAGAGGCAAAACCCTAACTGTCAAAAAACTGTTACGGTTAAGCCAGAGCCAAAGATGATCGTTTGCGACCTTAATACTAAGAAATATCCAACAGAAATTAAGGAATCAGAATTCGACAAGAGCAAGTATTCAAAGAATCCAAACGATTGTAAAGAAGCGCCTGCTAAGATTAAAATCTGTGTAATCGAGAAAAAAGAGATTCGTGAAATCAAGAAGGAAGAGTACAACGAGTCAAAGTACACAACTGACTTGAGCAAGTGTCAGGAAACCCCTACACCAAACACTCCTTCAACACCAACGCCTAGCCCAGAATTGCCAAAGACTGGTGCAAGTGACGCGATCATGTCAGCACTAGGCCTAGGTGGACTAACTACAGCTACTATCGCTTACATCGCTAGCCGCCGCCAAATGTAATAAGCTAAGCTAGCAACGAAATACCCGCCGAGATGGCGGGTATTTTTTATTGGCGATGAAACTGTTGAGTCTATAACTGTTTTCGACCTTCCAGTGCGTGAGTCAGCGTGATTTGGTCTGCATATTCAAGGTCAACGCCGACTGGAATACCCCTAGCCAAGCGTGTGATAGTCGTATTCAAGCCAGCTTCCTGGATGTAACGCTGTAAGAATAGCGCGGTCGACTCGCCCTCAACTGAAGCGTTCGTAGCGATGATAATCTCCTGAACATCGTCAGTTTTTATACGCTCGATTAGCTCTGGGATATGCAATTGCTCCGGTCCAATATTGTCAATTGGTGAGATAACACCTCCCAGCACGTGGTATGTACCCAGGAACTGCCCTGTTCTTTCTATAGCAACGATATCTAGCGGCTCCTCGACTACACAAACTACTTTTTTATTCCTGTTCGAATCTGCGTATAAAGGTGACACGTCGTCATCTGAATCGATCAACGCAAATGTCTTCGGGCAGGTTTTTACTCGGTCGTGCAATTGGTCTAATGAATGCGCTAATTGCTTTGCGGATTTGGGATTACGGCGTAAAACCGCGTAGGCATATCTTTCAGCCGTACGCGGTCCAACTCCAGGTAGATTACCAAAATCATCAATTAAAGCAGTCAGAGCTTTTGGCAAAATGTCGATTGACATGACTTTAGAATGGCAAGTTGCCCAAGCCGCCCATCAATGGCTTCATAGTTTCAGCAGCGACTTCCTGAGCCTTTGTCATACCGTCGCGAACTGCGATTTCAATCCAGTGTTCCAACTCTTCGATATTCTCCAAGTCAACCATTTCTGGGTCAATCTTTACAGACTTGATCTTTAATTCGCCAGTGATTTGTACGATCACAGCGCCATCGCCAGCCTCAACTTCGATGATTTCTTTGCCTAATTGTTTCTGTGCTTTGCGTAATTGTTGCAGCATTTTTACCTGATCAAACGCCATATTCCTCCTTATTTAACACTTACAATTATACCCTATTTGCGGTCGGATGTGTAGATATAGAAT
>JABZJR010000118.1 GCA_015257705.1 Nanosynbacter sp. | reverse complement strand
AGACGTTGTAATTCATCACCAGCACCTTGATATTTGGCAAGGTCGCCCATCACAGGCTGTCCATCCACAAGAATCAAGGTATGACGAGGATCCGCTCCACGGATAGATACGCCGACGCGCCCCATCGAATCGACGGTTCTAGATACGCCAGTTTCGGAAAATACAATATCTTCTACGGATTTTGCCTGCTTTTTGACAATATCCTTCTTCGTGATAATCGTCGTCTGTTGAGACTCTTGTTTTGCCTGCTCTTCAGCCCATGTACCGCGAACATGGACCACATCGGTTGTTACAGTCGCATTGTCCGCCATAACCACCGGCATTTGCAACCAGCACGCTACTGCGCAGGATAGTATGACATATCTCCTTGCCCGCACCCAACTCCTATTCATTAAATTTCCTCCACACATATATTTAACCATGCATATAAAAATACACTTTACCACTACAACCAAATGACATTGAAAATCATTTACAGGTTTAATAGTAGCAAAGTGTATTATACATATCTACTCCGAATAGACCAAAAATATACGTTTAGGACAATATTTAATTTTCATAGACTATCAAACCTAGCCTAAAGCACAAAAATTTTTAGCTAGGATAATATAAGGTCCAAATTATTTAGACCTTACGATAAGCACTTGGCGTTACACCAGTAGCCTCTTTGAATGCACTAGTAAACTTACTACCATTCTCATACCCTACCGCATTAGCGATTTCTAAAATAGACTGATCTGAGTCTTGAAGCAATCGCTTTGCCGCATTAATACGACATTCTTTTAGATACTGATGTATAGTTGTACCAAATACACCTTTAAAGCAACGTTTCAGGGTAGATGTAGGAATATCAAACTGTTCAGACAAGGAGTCAATAGTAATACGCTTCATAAACTGTGTCGATACATATTCACTTACAGCTTTTACAATATCTACCTGTTGCTTTCTATAGGTACTTCTCTTTTCAGGATTAGCTGTAGAGATAACAGATAATAATAAAAAGATTTCAATCACTTTTAATTTAAAATAGTGCTCTTTTATTTGATCTGGCACATTATATAAACTGGAAAAAATGTGACGAACAGTTTCCGTTTCTTCCATCATCATACCAAAATCAGAATGCTCACAAAACCGATTGGCCAACTCAGTCAAATCAATTCGAGAATCACTAACAAGTGCATCTAATACGGGTTGAGCTTTTTCAACATCTACTAATAATACAATTCCTTTAAATAATTTTGTAGGAAAGTAATTTTCATGTTGATAATCAGAGCGTATATGCCAACCTAACGACATATCCCCTGGCCCCATATATAAATACTCACCAGATGAAAACTTGCACTCTATGCGCCCCTCTTCACAGTGATTTATAGCAAACGTCTTGGTATGTGATTTAGCATAAAATTGAATCGTCTCTTGCTTCACATCAAGGAACATCAAATCGATACCGTCAAATATCGTATGTCTTGACATAGATGTTCCAGCATGTGAAACCGCATGAT
>JABZJR010000116.1 GCA_015257705.1 Nanosynbacter sp. | reverse complement strand
CCAATGACATTAACGGTAACAGCGCAGTAAGGTTGAGTATGAAAAATAGAGTAAAAAAATTATTCATCGTCATAACACTACTTGCTACTTTGAGTAGTCCTTATTCGGCTTTTGCAGATTCGTCGGCTAATTCTAATTTGTCGCAAGTGATTACTGATTGCGCTCATGACTCTCTGGAAACTGGTAGCCAGATGAATGAGTCAATTTGTCCGATTTTTCCGCCAAAATTCTCTAAGTTTGATTTGGTAAATGGGAAAGATCTGCTGGTGTATGGCGTTTATGATGCGGTACATACAATAGCTAATCCCGCGACAGGTCAGCACGATTTGAAGGTTGAGTTTAATGGTCGGACTTTTGTTTTGGGACGGGATAGCGAGCTTAAAGTTAACGGAAATATATGGGTGTTGGATTTTTCAAATTGGCAGAATAATCATCCAGGTGATAATTTTATGCCGCCAGTTCCAGAACATACCTATGACGGTCGTGTTACAACTAAACTGAAGGCTAATGCGACATCTCCGGAAGTGGTGCGGTTTGCTGATTTTTCATTTACGACTCCGAAAAAGACCGTAGAAAAGACCATTGAAGATGCTATTGTTATTCCAAAGATTGTTAAAGAGATAAGTAAGGCTTTGGCTAATACGGGAATTAATTTATGGATGATTATGGCTGCCGGCATTGGTGTAATTGTTGCGGCGTTCATTATGTTATTTATTGTTAAAAAACAGAAAAAGAGGGATGAATGAAAAAATAACCACAGTAATTATTAGCATAATAAATTAAATCAATTAAGTAAGGAGAAAAAATGAAAAAATTAGCATTATTAATCATTTCGAGCGTAGGCGTGATTGGTATATTGGGATTGTATAATATGACGAATTACTCTGTTGCCAATGCCGCAACTACCGCCAGCTCTAAACTCTCTCAGACAATTAATCCTGGAGTTTTGAGTACTGACATTCGTAATTCAAGTAATGTCGTGGTTAATAATCCAACATTTTCTATGGCAGCTAAAACCGTATCGTTTTCGCAACAGACTTCAACTGGAACATTTGGAGATAATCAGAATCGTATTTATGTTGAAAATCCGGGTGCCGCAAATAATGGCTGGACTCTGACTCTAAATGCTTCTCAGCCAGGGTCTGGTGAATGGCGTTCTGCTGGATCTGACACTTATAAATATAATGCTAATGCTACTACCGGACAATTAACAGTCAATCCTTCGGCGGGAACAATCACTCCAGTAATTGGCTCAAGTACTGGTGTCTTAAAAAACGCTGCGACTGCATTTAGTGGAAGTAATCCAGTTAGATTAATGACAGCCTCAGCTAGTGCAGATAAAGTTTGGGCTGGCTATATTACGGGAATTGGATTGACTCAGGCTATTCCAGCTTCTCAGCCAGCTGGCACATATACTCTCCCAATGGTTCAGACTGTCACGGCTATTTAATAAAAAAAGACTTAGAGTATTAAGCGAGAATAGGCATTCTGATGAGTGTCTATTCTTTTATGTGCGACATTGATATAATA
>JABZJR010000115.1 GCA_015257705.1 Nanosynbacter sp. | reverse complement strand
AACGCAAATCAGATTATTACTGATGACATGACTTTGGAAGAAAAATTGAGTGCCATTGACGCAGCTCTTAAAGCGGCGCAGGAAGCGGCTGATGATCAAGCAAAGTCGAACGGCACTGTTGCGGCACCAGTTGACCCAGCAAGTTTGACTATTTGTGACGGTTGCGAATAATATGTCGTCACCGCGCAAATATATATTTGTTACGGGTGGTGTATTGTCTGGTGTAGGCAAGGGAATTACTGCTGCTAGTATTGGCGCTGTCCTTCAAGCTAAGGGTGTTTCTGTTTCTGTTCAAAAATGTGATCCATATTTGAATGTTGATGCTGGACTATTGAACCCAAAAGAGCATGGCGAATGTTTTGTGACAAAAGACGGTGCTGAAACTGACTTAGATTTGGGTCATTATGAGCGTTTTTTGGATTTGGAATTGACGCAAAAAAATGCAACATTATCCGGCCGATTATTGCGTGATTTGATTGCGGACGAGAGAGCTGGTAAATTTGGCGGTCAAACAGTACAAATGGTCCCTCATTTAACCAATTCTATTAAGAAAGCCATTCATCTGGCTGCTGAGGGTGATGTTCATATCGTAGAGATCGGCGGCACGGTCGGCGATTATGAAGGGCTCAGTTTTATTGAGGCTATTCGAGGATTCGCCCTAGACGTTGGTCGCGAAAATTGTCTATTTGTTCATGTCGTATATGTACCGTTCTTAGAGGCGTCGCATGAATATAAGACAAAACCCGCTCAAAACGCCTTGGCTGATTTGCGTGGTTTTGGAATTATGCCCGATGTCGTGGCAGTTCGTACGGAAGGTCACGATAAACCGCCGCGTAGTATTGGTGAGAAAATTTCTATTTCGTCTGGTATTCGCAGCGAAGGAATCGTAATGATGCCAAATGTCGATACTGTATATGAAGTTCCACTAACAGTGTACCGCGACTTAGGCAAGTTACTCGGCGAATTTACTAATAATTCGGTTGAGCCAGATTTACGACGTTGGCAACATTTAGCCAAACGAGATACATCAGAGTATGCTAAGCGTGTTACGGTAGGTTTGGTTGCTAAATATATAGACAATTCCGACACATATTTATCTGTAACAGAGGCACTTAAGTCTGCGGCTTGGGCAAATAAAAGTGAAATATCTATAAAATGGATTAATGCTGAGACTGCAAATGAAGCAGATTTTGACAGTGTTGATGCTATTGTTGTTCCGGGTGGATTTGGGTCTCGAGGTATAGAAGGTAAGATTGCTGCTGTAAAGTATTGCTTAATGAAAAATAAACCATATTTGGGTATTTGTTTGGGAATGCAGGTTGCAGTTATTGCTGCGGCGCGTTTGGGAGGTTTGACAGACGCTAATAGCGAAGAATTCGGCGCTGATTCTGATAACAACGTAGTGTATATTATGGATGGGCAGCAAGGCAAAGAGTCTACAGGAGGGACTATGCGTCTTGGAGATTATGTAGCCAACCTAAAGCCAGGCTCCGTTATTTCCAAGACATACGATGCAACTGAAGTAGTTGAACGTCATCGTCATCGATATGAAGTGAATCAAAAGTTTATTCAAGAAATTGAACGAGGAGGTTTGGTTGTCTCTGGAACTTCACCAGACGGTAAGTTAG
>JABZJR010000114.1 GCA_015257705.1 Nanosynbacter sp. | reverse complement strand
CGTCCACCAAATCAGGCGAAGGTTGAATCGTTGTGCCAGTTCGGGATGGAGCGGGAGCAGCAGGTTTTTGGACAGCACTAACAGATGAAGGTCTAACAACATCCATGAAACGACCAGTCGAGCGTCTCGCGACTAACGGCGCAGCTTTGACTTCGCTAGCAGCCATGCCAGGAGCTCTATTAGCTACTGAGTCGCTAGCAACTTTCTCGCTCGTAGGACTATCAATCTCTTTAGGAATCGTATTGTCGCTAGAAGGTTCTTTTTTTGCTTCAGGCTGAGAGATCGATGATAAAGGAGCAGAAGCAACAGATGAAGGCGTAAATGGAGTTACTGGAGGAGCAAAACTAGTGCCAGCAGAGTTCTCTGACATAGGTTTTTCCTCTACGGGCACAGACGCAGAAACCTCGCTATTATTTTCATTAGCCACCACTGGAGCTTCCTTTTCTCGCTGCTTATCCATAAGAGAGCTTACCGCTCTATCCAACTCATCAAAATCAATATCTGTCATATGCCCCCTATTTTTTAACCTTTATGTGCTTTCGAGATTATCTCCTTAAATTGATATGCATCCAAACTGGCTGCCCCAACCAATAAACCATCAAGTTCATCAATTGCTAAATAATCTGCGGCGTTTATTGACGTAATACTTCCACCATAGACAACTCGAACTGATTCCGCCGCTTTTTTACCGTACAAATGAGAAATATGTCGTCGAATCATCTGTGTAGCTTTTTTTACATCAGACGCTTTAGCGCTGTCGCCAGTACCGATCGCCCAAACTGGCTCATATGCAATAACTACTTCATCCAGCTCGTCTGCCGTCACGTTAGCCAGACCGCTAGTCAATTGATCAGCCAGAACGTCCTTCGTTTCGCCAAGAGTTTTTTCTTGAATCGTTTCACCAACGCACAAAATCGGATGAATACGATTTCGAATTGCCGCCTGAACTTTCAGCCGAATATCTTTTTCGCTTTCAATGAAAATATAGCGACGTTCCGAATGTCCAATTATCACATAGTCAGCAATTCCACGAAGATGCGCCGCTGGAATTTCTCCTGTGTACGCGCCTGAATCGCGCCAATAGCAATTCTGAGCCGCCAACTTAGCAATCCGACGATTAATTTGCAAACTCAGGCTCTGCAGCGTCAAAATAGTAGGCGCCAACACCACTTCAACATCTCTATGCGATGGCAGCGTGTTCATCAGCTTATGCAAATATAAGCTAGCCTCCTGCATATTGAAGTTCATTTTCCAGTTACCAATGATTAACTTTTTTCTCATGAGATAATCCTTATGCTTAGTTTATCACCTCAAACCGTATGCGTCTAGTAAACTTTCAATTCCTGGCAATTTTTTACCAGCCATCAAGGCCATACTAGCTCCGCCGCCAGTGGAAACATGAGTAAAATTGGCGCCGTCATGCCCATCCCATTTCAATATAAAATCAGCCGTGTCTCCGCCACCAACTATTGAAACGACTCCTTTATTCTGGGCAATAGCTAACGCTACTCGCGCTGAACCGATTGCAAAATTATCAATTTCAGCATAGCCCAGCGGACCGTTCCAAATAACCATCTTCGCGCCGGCCAGTATTTTCGTGAATTTCTCAATTGTCTGGCTTCCGATATCCAGCGC
>JABZJR010000113.1 GCA_015257705.1 Nanosynbacter sp. | reverse complement strand
ACCCATTTGACCATTAGAATTATCACCCCAACAATAAATTTCGCCAGTGTTTAATACCATACACGTAAATTCGCCGCCAGCGTAAACATTTTTAACAGTCTTTCCTCCAGAAAGGATACTACTACCAAAAGAAACTTTTGAAGCAATATTTCTATAGCCAGATGCTGTAACACCCAACTGACCCTTGTTATTTTTTCCCCAACAATACACTTCTTGACCGCCAGAAATAACAGCACAGGCATGTGAATCACCAGCAGATATTGACTCAACTTTTTTTCCATTAAAACCTTTGACTTCAGTAGGATACTGAGTTCTAACAGTAGCAAGTCCTACTCCAGTCCTTCCCGTAGCATTAGACCCCCAACAGAACGCCGTACCTTCAACCGTCGAAGCGCACGTGAATTTATCTCCTGCCACAACTTGCTTAACCGATTCCGTCCCAAAGTTATTCATATTAACCGCTGTTGGCGTGGTTGAACCTAAGAGTACGTCACGACCTAATTCTCCATTTACGCCTCTACCCCAACAGTACAATTTTCTCTCCGAGTTAAGCGAACAAGTATGCTCATTACCCGCCGCAATTTGAGAGACGACTGTGGTTGCGAATTCTCTAACTGGATATGGAGCATTACGCTGAGCTACACTATTATTCCCCAGTCTTCCAGCTAAGCCATAGCCCCAACAATAATCTTTATTATCAGAAGCGATTACACAAGTGTGATAATAGCCAGTGGTAATCTGTTTGATGGTTTTCCCATTGAGAACGTCTTGTGTATATACGGGCACTGGGGTTGTTGATGAATTAGTTGAAGTAGTACCAAGAGATCCATACTGACCATTGCCCCAACAATAAGCACTATCATCCGACATAATGGCGCAGTTATGCTCATACCCGCTTCCGTATTCAGCTAATTTTTTAAAATATACACTCTTATTTTGCAGACCAACCCTCAATCGAAAATCAGCGCCTACTTTTGGTAATGTGGCGGTAGTGTTGGTGTTTGCAAGCGGACTGCCTGGATTAATACCATTGGACGATTCGTATAATCGATAAGAAACTTGCCCCATTTCAATCTGCCTGCCACCACTAGGAATAGTCGCACGACTTTGCTGCGAGCTCAAAAACATAAATCCTAAAGCTGTGCTAACGACAATAAAACCGCCAAGGATAAAAAATCTCTTGGCTTTACGGTCTTTTATTATTGATAACGTTCTATTATGTTCCATGGTGGTGGTATGAATTGAGCATAAATATACGTTATAAATATAGCATAAGCACTTTGCATAAAGCAAGCAAAACTAAAACAATTGGCTGCCGAATTTGGCGATTATCGCGACAATTACCGCAACAACCAGCGACACCACGACAAGCACATCATATCCGCCGCCAACAATCTTCTGCGCACAACGACAAGAAATATTTTTCTGTAGAACACTATAGCGCGTCAAACCAAACATAATCATCAACATCCCAAGATCCAAGGTCAAACACCATGGACAAAGCACGCCAATTTCGACGTAGCTCATATAAAACATCCAAATAGCAAATATCATTCCGATGATAGCACCAGCCTGCGCCGCCTGCATAAACCATTTTGGAAACTTCGCTCCCGCCAATAATGCCACTGCAATTGTCACCATAACAGGC
>JABZJR010000112.1:1066-1778 GCA_015257705.1 Nanosynbacter sp. | reverse complement strand
GCAGATAACAGATCTCTCAAAACCGAACAATGTTAGGCGGCCAAAGTGTCGACCTAAGTGACATCCAAGCTCTTGGCTCGGTGTATGTCTCCCTAGAAAGGAGGTGATCCAGCCGCACCTTCCGATACGGCTACCTTGTTACGACTTCACCCCAATCATCGACTTTACCTTAGACGGCTGGCTCCCGAAGGTTACCCCACCGGCTTTGGGCACTTCCGACTTTCGTGGTGTGACGGGCGGTGTGTACAAGGCCCGGGAACGTATTCACCGCAGTATGCTGACCTGCGATTACTAGCGATTCCGACTTCACGTAGGCGAGTTGCAGCCTACGATCCGAACTGAGAGAGTGTTTCTCGGGTTTGCTCCACCTCGCGGTTTCGCTTCCGTCTATTAACTCCCATTGTAGTACGTGTGTAGCCCAGGTCATAAGGGGCATGATGATTTGACGTCATCCCCGCCTTCCTCCGCATTGTCTGCGGCAGTCTCTCATGAGTTCCCACCCGAAGTGCTGGCAACATAAGATAGGGGTTGCGCTCGTTGCGGGACTTAACCCAACATCTCACGACACGAGCTGACGACAACCGTGCACCACCTGTTTTCTGGCTTCCGAAGAAGAGGAACCATCTCTGGTTCTGTCCATCAATGTCAAGACCTGGTAAGGTTCTTCGCGTTGCGTCGAATTAAACCACATACTCCACCGCTTGTGCGGGCC
>JABZJR010000111.1 GCA_015257705.1 Nanosynbacter sp. | reverse complement strand
CCCATACCTTCAACAAACGCCTTTCTCAGGTCAATCTTAGCCGCATCCAGCGTCATTCCCTGACTTTTGTGGACTGTTATAGCCCACGCCAAACGCAGCGGCACTTGAGAAATACTCGCTCGTTTGCGCTCTCCGTCTCGCAATTCCCAAATATCCGGTACCCTCGTCACCCGACGCCCATCTCGAACCTCAACAACCGGATATTCCGTCAGCGGCTCGAAATCAACTACCGTGCCGATACTTCCATTGGCATATAATTTTTGCGGCGAATTTTTAACCGCCATCACCAACGCGCCCAGCTTAATCACTAAATTTTCTGGAGCCAAAACTGACCTTTGCAGATTCTCTACATAAATTTTCGAGCCCGTCGTCGTTTGCTGATACGAACGCTCTTCTCCTGGTAATTCCGCCAATTTTTGAATATTGATATCATCAACATCAACGTTTACGGTGTGCAGTTCTGTAATATCACCATCTGGCGGCTCAATTTCTGTGCGCGCCAACAATGCCTCGACGTGACGTCGCCTAACATCGCCAGTTCTTAGAGCGGTCAAAATCTCCAAAAGCTGCTCATCATTCTGACGATATTGTCGCTCCAAATATAAAACCGCCGGCTGAAGTTCTTGCCAAGCATCAGAATAAACCACAAATCCACCGCCCTGCTCGTTCGGACGATTCACTGGCGGCAATTGAAAAAAATCGCCGCTCATCACCAACTGAATACCACCAAACGGCTGATCATTTTCCCTGACGGTTCGTAAAACTTTATCAATCATATCCAGCCGAAAATCGTGAAGCATTGAAATCTCGTCAATAATCAGCACGTCAGTTTTAGAAATCACATCACGCCGCGTTTTTGACAATCGTTCAAAAAAATTGTTCGGCAAATGATCATTCACACCAATGCCACTCCAACTGTGAATAGTATTACCACCAAGGTGCGTCGCCGCCAGACCAGTTGTCGCCGTTACCGATACCTTTTTACCCCGTTTTCGTGCCTGCGCAATAAAAGTATTCAACAGGTGAGTTTTACCCGTTCCAGCCGCACCAGTCAGCAACGCCGACCGACCGCTCAGTAGAATAGCCAGCGCTAATTCTTGATCCATTTTAGCCTCGTGGCGGTTCACCTTCTGGCTCGCCGAGCAGCTTCTTCGACTTAATTTCGTAACGCTTGCCCGTGATTTTACTCTCGATATAATCCTCATTGATGAGATTTACGAACATATCTAAATCATTGCCGTCCATGATAATAATCGCGCCGTTATCATCGCTCATCAATTCCAATTGCATCTCATCAGCATAGTCCAAAACATCTTCCTGTTTAACTGCGCCGATTTCCAATTTCTGCAATTTATTAATCGTCTTTTTGCGCTCCTTCACCAACGCATTAAGATCCATTCCCTCTGGAAAACTTAGCTTATATTCCTTCTCAATTTCCGCTACTTTTTTATCAGCAATCACCTGCTTTTTATATTCATAGCCAAACATTCGCTCAAATTTTCCAGGGTTAAACGCAAAAATATCTTTACCAACAATCAAAACTTGATTATCATCCGGAACCTTAAAACCAACTTCCGCACTAAACGAACCAAATTTGCCATCAGAAAATTCCCAAGCCAACGCGCTCTTCAGCGTCTGACCTTGCTGGATTAGCTTAACCGTGTAGAATGTCGCGTCAGAGTTGTTCGGATCGGTAAATCGCGCCACAATTCCCTTCATGCGCTTGAATTCGTGCTCAGTTTCCGAAAACTCCACGATGTCATGACGCTCGTGCTCGATTAGAT
>JABZJR010000110.1 GCA_015257705.1 Nanosynbacter sp. | reverse complement strand
CCAGACAGGCTTCCAGGCGTGCAGATCTGTTATCCGCACAAGATGACAATCGCTACACCGAAGCTACGCTGGGTCACACACCAACTGATACGTATGGAAAGTACGATCGTGCTCTACGAGCTAAGTTCACTAAATACTCAAATTGGCGAGACGCGCAGCAAGCTCAATTTATGTCAGACATTAAAGACCTAGAAACCGAAATTGCAACAGCAGGTCTGATTAAGAATAATGCTCAACGTCAGCAGCATAGTGAATTTGCAGAGCAATTGATAAACAGCAAGGAACTTCGAGAGAAGGCTGGCGGCAATGTATTCAAAGACGAGAATGGCAACCTAATTGGAGCAAATGCCGCTCTAGCTTCAGCCATAGCAACCAGCCGTAGCGAATACGCTAAGTCGGTCGACGAAGCTCGCCAAATTATAAAGCACTACAAATTGGATGCAAAACAGAGGCAGGGATTAGCCCTGAACAAGAAATCTATACCCCTTCCTGGTGGAGTTAATTTATCTGGAGATAGTATATTCGTACGTGAAGCTGCAATTGAAGAACAGATTAAATACGGTACCGCAACGGAAGTTGCCGAGCTTCTTAGTGAATTGCCACCAGAATTCTACTCTTCTGCAGCCTCAGCACTAGCAGAATCTGGCGTAAAGAATAAAGCGTCATTCTTGGGCGGTAAACTTGTCGATGATATGCTGAAAGGTGATATTAATAACAGAAGTGACCTCATGAATTACTTTGCCAATTGGCTAGAGGGTGGTAAATATAAACCAGAAACTTTAGCGACTACGGATGCTGACGCTGTTAAGTTATTGATGGAAGCTGTAAATACCACCTCTGTGATTAGTAATAAAAAACGTCAAGATCTTAAGAAAGTTATCAACACAATTCTTACCGATAAGAGGTTGTCAGCCAATGCAACTGATGCAACTAAAGAGCAATTTGAAATTTTCCGCAACATGCTATAATTATCATATTTTGATATAATATAAGCAGTATGTCGGTGTATAAAGTTCCTCAAGACGTCGAGGCGGAGGACAAACTGCTCGGGCCGTTTAGTTTCCGGCAGTTTGTGTTCTTAATTATAGCTGTTATCGGAATCGCTATTGCATACGGTTTGAGTACAATTTTTCTACCTTTGGCAATAATTCCTGTACCGATAATTTTATTCTTTGGAGCGCTAGCTTTACCTCTTAAAAAAGACCAGCCAATGGAAGTTTATTTGGCGGCAGTTATTTCTTTTATGCTAAAACCAAAAAAGCGTCTATGGCAGCCTGATGGAATTGAAAGATTGGTCGAAGTTATCGCGCCAAAAGTCGAGGAAAAGACTTACGGCAATAACTACGATCAAGCCGAAGTCCAGCGAAGATTGTCATATTTGGCGAACCTGGTAGACAGTCAGGGTTGGTCAATTCGTGGCGTCAATAATCCGAATAGCTCAATGCGTGCCGATTTATTCAACGAAGGACAGGCAGCTAATGACATATTGGATGAAAATAGCACTACGGCGCAAAATATCAATCACTTAATAAATCAGTCCGATGTTCGTAGGCGACAAGAAGTTATCCAAAAGATGCAAACAGGGCAATCTGCTACGCCGCCTCCTACGCAAACACCCCAATCATCTCAACCAGATAATCCTACTCCAGCCACACCGCTACAAATGAATCCGTACCCAACAATGCGTCAATCTGTATTAAATCCAGCGTCCGAACGGCCTGCCGCGAGCGCTCCAGCTCAAACTCGACCGACAACTACGCCGCAAACTAGCGTAAACGAGGTGTCACCTGCTATAATAGAACTGGCAAATAACCGCGACCTCTCGATTGAAACGATTGCGCGTGAGGCAAATCGAATTCAGCAAGAAAATAAATTATCAGATGAGGAAGTGGT
>JABZJR010000010.1 GCA_015257705.1 Nanosynbacter sp. | reverse complement strand
GGAATTGGCGTTTGAGTGATGTCGCACAAATTGTCCAATTGTCGCACCGCCGCACGAGCCGCTTCTTTCAATCTATCCCAATCCCAAGTCTTATCCTCACCAAGAAACGCCGACAAATTGATACTCACCAAATTACACGTCGCAATATTGTTTTTATCCTGCGGCAACGTAATTTCCGTACACTAGTTACTGAGGTGAATTGTGCCCGTATTGTAATTTAACGCTCGCACGTTAATCGTATCTTTCCAAGTCAGCCACGGATGTGAAGTCGCCTGCAAACTGGTCAAAATGCGCTTAAATTGCTGACGAGCCGGAACTTTATCAAATGTTCGCAACTTCCCAGCTTCTGCCATCTTTATATATTCTTTATATCGCGCCGAAAATTCTTCGCCGTATAATTCCGTCAAATCTGGAGTTTCTGCTGGATCAAACAAATACCAATCTTGATCTTTTTCTACTCGCTTCATAAATTCGTCAGAGATAAACACCGCGGTATTTGCAAATCTGGTTCGTAAATATGGGTCGCCAGAGTTTTGACGAAGATCGACAAATTGATCAAAATTAAGATGCCAGTTTTCCATGTAAATTGCAGCCGCACCAGCTTTTTTACCCTTACGAGAAACCGCAAAAAGCGCCGTATCAATCATCTTCATGAATGGAATTGGGCCGGTCGATTCAGTATTAGTGGTTTTAACTGGACTACCCGCCGCACGCAACTTTGTAAAACCAATACCAATTCCGCCCGTACCTTTAGCAATCCACATTGTGTCGCGAACAGCCTTAGCAATTGACTCCATATCATCATCGACATTAAGCAAGAAACAGTTACTGAGCTGTGGGAACGAACCGCCAGCATTAACTCGCGTTGAGCCGCCTGGGACGTACTCCAAATTGCTCATGTGGTTATAAAACTCAATCGCTGCAGTTGTTGGGTCAGATTCGTTATAGCTAAGTCCCATAGCAATTCGCATGTGAGTGAATTGCGGCGTTTCAATTGGTGAACCGTTTTGCCTGCGAAGAGCATAGCGATTTTTATTAGTCACCACGCCCAAATATTTACTCAAATCATCACGCGCTGGATCAAGTTCCGCCGCCAGCTTTTTCAAGTCAAATCGACCGTCAGCCATGCGCTTATCCAACAATCCTTCTTTCACCGCCGCCTTAACGAACTTCGGAAATTCGCGCGCATGAAGCTTTTTCAATTCTTCCGCCGTCTCGTAATCGCCCAAAATCTGCTTATAGACAGTTTTCAGTAATAATCGTGCCGCGATTTTATCATAGTCTGGGTCGTCCTTAACGTTTTGCAAAACTGTTTGAATGACAGCCTCGTCTAGTTGTTCGGTCGTAATTCCATCAAATAATGTCAATTGCAATTCAGTCGCAACTTGAACAACTTTAGAGATTTGATCAGGTAAGCCCTCGCATGCCTTTAAAATAGCCGTATTAATTTTATTTGCATCAAACGGCTCTTTCGTTCCATCTCGCTTAATTACGTTAATTTCTTTCACATACCCTCCTTAATTTACCCTCTTAAAAACAAACCACCAGCACCTCATCTGGTGGCTTATCTTCGTAGCTTGTGTTTTTGTTTATTTATGGGCTCGCTATATATATAGCGTACAATAATAACTATAGCCGCTATATCTAGTGTTTTGCAAGCTATTTAGTAAAAATTACAACCTATTTTTGCTATAATCAGATACGGTATGAAATCTGCAGTCGAGATTGAATACAATCCAGACAGAGCTCTCACAAAAGCCATCGAGAAAGCCCAGCAGCTTGATACGTACGTCGTTGTTGCTGGGTCGTTTTATTTGGTGAGTGAATTTGCGGCAAGGTAGATCATTATAATGTTCGGAAGAATTTAACAAAAATATCTTCTAGCTTTTCCTGCTGAGCCACACCGCTTGCCATAAATTGTTTGACACCAGGCGTTGCGTTTACCTCTATTACGCCGTATTCGCTATCTGATTGCGTAATATCCTTACATGCCAAATCAACCCCACATATTCGTAAATCAAAGATTCTTGCCACCCTGACAGCTAGATCTCGCCACCGCTGATGCATAACTTCACCGACATCAACTGGCGTTCCTCCTGCTGATAAATTTGATATATCCATCAAACGAACACCTGCGCCTTCCGGTATAATATCGGTCATAGACAGACCCATTTTCCTTAATTTATTCATAATTATAGGTAGCTGCCTTTCAAAATGTATATCTCTACCAGAATCTACCAAGGTCTTATGTTTCAAATCAATTAGCTGTTTTAAATTACTTACTCCATCACCCTTAACAGAAAAAGGTCGTCTCTCATAGGCATTAACTACCTCGCCATCAAAAACCAATATGCGATAGTCAGGCATTTTTAATTCTTCTTCAATGACAGCTACTTTAACACGCTCCTCGTTATACTGATTAAGAAGCTTATCAAGTTCTTCAGCGGTTTCAACTCTAGCTACACCAACTCCTTGAGAACCTCTGCTAGGTTTAACATAGACAGGAAATCCTAAAGATTTATCAATATAGCCAAGGGCTTCTTTTGTGTCACGCATAGAGTGATTAAACTGCTGACGGTCTGATTGACGCAGCATATCCGCCCACCAAGGTAAAAGAAATTCAGAACCTCTTGCACAATCTATGTCATTTTCTCTAAGCAAAAACTTTGTATACCCCTTATCATTAGCCAATTGCTCTGCACTTCCTGAATTAAACCCAGGATCATGTCCATATAAAACTCTGTGTTCTCCGGAATTATACTCAATTGACGCCACATACCCATATTCAGGTTCGACAATAATATCTTTTATCTCTGGTAGCTTACCGGCATTATATGCGTCTATCAAAATATTGATTAAGTACGTATAATGTTTTCTTGTTTCTATAATACCCTCTCAAATATCTCTTGGCGGAAGGAGAGGGATTCGAACCCTCGAACAGATTGCTCCGTTACACGCGTTCCAGGCGTGCCAGTTCAACCACTCCTGCACCCTTCCTTGTTGATAATTATACCACAACTTTATTGTCCCTTATGGTTGCACTTAATAACATTCATTCTCTATAATAAGTCAAAGATGAAAGAAACTATTCCACCACGCATTAGACTCATTAATGTCACCAAAAAATTTGGCTTTGGCGACGCTGAGATTCGCGCCTTAGATAACGTCGATTTAACCGTTAAAAAGGGTGAGTTTATCGCTATTATGGGCCCAAGCGGCTGCGGAAAAACTACTCTATTAAACACCCTTGGACTATTAGACCAGCCCTCAGAGGGCGAATACTATCTGGACGATGTCGCTGTCGACAATCTGAGTTCGCGACGACGCGCTAAAATCCGCTCCAAACACATCGGCTTCGTTTTCCAGAATTTCAATCTTATTCCTCGCCTGACTGTAATTGAAAACGTAGCGTTGCCGTTAACGTATAAAGGACTCGGGAAAGTCAAACGGCTTCAGGAAGCTAGCCGCATTTTGAAAACTTTTCATCTGGGACAGCGCGAATATTACATGCCACATCAATTATCTGGCGGTCAGGTTCAGCGCGTAGCAATTGCCAGAGCGTTGGTTAATAGTCCGTCAATTATCTTAGCCGACGAACCAACAGGAAATTTGGATAGCAAATCAAGTCATCTCATTATGGAAGAATTGTCCGACCTACACCGTCGCGGCAATACTATAATTATGGTTACTCACAACCCAGAATTGACCCATTATGCCAGTCGCGTCATCACTATGTTGGACGGAAAAATCGACACTGACGAGCATAAGGAAAAGCGCAAGTTCACTAAGAAGTTAATTGTAGACGACGAAAAAGAAGAAAAACCTAAGAAGCAAAAATCTTCAAAGAAATCGAGGGCGAAAAAATCGTGAAAATATTAGTAAAAAATCATTTTGAGAACGCTGCTCAGGCGCTACGAGCTAATCGTGGACGAACATTTTTGACAATTGTAGGCGTAGCTATTGGCATCGCCAGCATCACCATGGTTCTATCTCTAACTGGCGGATTTAATCACCTATTCGGCGACAATTCCGATCAATCATCCACTCCTGTCGCCATTGTTAAATCTGGCAATCAAAAAGCCGTCCCGAATCTGCTGACCGAATCCGACAACACAACGACGGTCAACACATTGACTGAAACGGACGCCAGGGATATAGAAAAAATTGCCAACACAAAAGCCGCGCCGATCGCGTTTTTACACGCCGAACTGCGCGCCCGCGAAGGTAAAGTCGATATCCAAAACGCCGCATTAATCGGCAGTACGGAATCGCTAAAAGACGTCGCCAATTTGCAAATTGCTACTGGACAATTTATTAACGACATCGGCGGAGTTGTCGTCGGTCAGCAATTGTCGGTCGATTTGTTTGGCACCGAAAGATCCATCGGAAACGTTATTTACATCCGAAATCAACCATTGACTGTTGTTGGCGTGTTGAAGAATATTGAAAATCAAGCCAGTTATTTGGACGTGAATTTTAATAACGCCGCCATTATTCCATTGTCTGTGATTAAAAAATTCACCCAAGGAACGCCGCAAATTCAGCAAATCATCGTGACTACTAAAGATCATAAAAATCTCAATTCAGTCATAAAATCGGCTGACGATATTTTGAAGAAGAATCATGATAGCGATAAGAATTATCGAATCGTTTCTGGCGAAGAGATAAACGAAAAGAAGTCTAATGTCGCGAGGTTTCTCTCGATAATCTTAACTGTCATCGGCATTATTTCTCTGTTAATTGGTGGAATAGGCGTTATGAACGTGATGCTTGTCAATGTTGCCGAGCGTCAGCGTGAAGTCGGCGTCAGGCGAGCTGTTGGAGCCACGGGATGGGATATCGTCAATCAGTTCTTAATTGAGGCAGCGATCATCGGATTCCTCGGCGGAATATTGGGCTACGGGTTAGGCTTGGCGGGAGCTTATATTGCCAGCTTATATTTGCCGCTCACGCCTTATATTTATTGGCAAACAGCCGTCTTATCAATTGGACTATCAATAATCATCGGCGTAATTTCCGGTGTATATCCAGCAGCCCGCGCCACCAGACGCGACCCAATCGAATCTCTACGATATTAAATTAACTAAGTTCTGCTTTCAATTTTTCAATCAACTGAACTGGACCAGGATTGACTCCATTAAGAATGGCTGTGTAAATACTAGCTGCGTCAGCCAGCACCAAACCCCACAGCAATTGCTCCATAAGCGTCTTTCCTCGAAGTTCCAGTACGTGCGCCTTTGGTCGCTTGCCACTCAATAAACGATCGCTCAGCTCCATTCGCTCGCGGATTCTGTCGCGCTCCAAATTGCTACGAATATCAAAAATCGTAAACGGCTTTTCCACTGGATGCGACGACCATCCAATAAATTCATTGTGATTAAATTCTGGATATTGATTCGAAAACGCCAAATTCTTCGCTGATTCATTCCAGCTAATTTTCCACTTATATGCCAGCGGCCAAGTCAATTCACCGCCAAAAACAACCAACGTCTTGCCAATTGTTAATTTCGCAATCTGCTTCGCCAAATTATCAGCTTCTGGCGTTTTGGCTGTCCAATTAAATATTTCGCTCGCCAACCAATCAGCGCTATTTTTCACCTGATCATACAAATCATTATCAATCACCCAAAAATGCTGTAACAATTTCAACAATCCTCGCAAATGGTAAACCGTCGACATTCGCGGCTGCGCACCAGCTGGAACTTGAGCGTAAGTTACGTTGTCATTTTTCGCTCGCTCAATCAACGTCCCGCCAGTCGACATAGCCGCCAAACACGCCTTCTTCTCCAGTGCTTGCTGATAGCAACTCAGAGTCTCCTCAGTATTGCCCGAATGACTAACCGCAATAACCAACGTTTCCTCGCCCACAAATCCCGGCAAATCATAGCCCTTCACCACTTCAAGTGGAATATGCAACCAGCCCGCGGTCAAAACTCGAACCATATCAGCCGCTAAAGCCGAACCGCCCATTCCCGCGATCACGATATTCTTAAAATCTCGACGCTGATTCGCACCTTCGTGGATCGACACTTCATATCGAGCTTGTTCTGGAATATTCAAAACGCCGCTTAAAACGTCGCCTGGATCGTATTGTTTTATCACATTCATATCATCTAACATCTTGCGCTCCTTGATTAACTCATGTTATAGTGTAACATATATAAGCTTAAACAATTTAATATATAAGGTGGGTTATAATGGATTCTCAAGCTAATCAATCATTCAGTGACGACCAAGAACTGGCTAAGGTATTAGCTGGCGTGTCACAAGATACAGACAATAATTTACAATTCGAAGAGACAAATGCTACAGCTTCACCTGTAATTAATCCTGCAACCATCTCACCAGATCCTGTCGCTACAGACCAGAGCGATGAGCCTGCTATTGATATAGCGAAGCCTGCCGCCCCAGAGCCAGTTGCGCCAACTCCGGCAATTAGCACACCAGCTCCAGCTACAGCCGCAGATCCTGCGCTTGATACGATTAAGCAAACTGCCTTGAACGAGTTGCGTCCATTAGTCGACAAGCTAGATGTTTCTCCAGAAGAAAAGTTTGATACTTACCTACTACTTCTTCGTTCTACGGACGATAAAACTCTGATCGCGCCAGCACATGACGCTGCCGTAGCTATTGTTGACGAAGCTCGCCGTGCTCAGGCTTTACTGGATATCATTAAAGAAATCGACTATTTCTCAAATCCTCGTTAAGTCATTCCTCCAAAATAAAAACCCGCCATTTTCGGCGGGTTTTTTATTGCTCGGGGCAGATTTACATCATACCCATTCCTGGCATACCGCCAGGAGCAGCTGCAACCTCAGCCTCTGGAATATCAACCACCAAAGCGCCCATAGTTGCCGCAGTTGACGCAATTGACACTGCATTTTGAACAGCTTCTTTAGTCACGCGAGCTGGATCAATAACGCCAGCCTTCTTCACGTCAATCAGACCATCTTCTGGCTTCATAACGTTAACGCCGAATCCAGGTTTGCCAGATTCAACTTGAGCAAGCAGCGCATCGGCATTCAACCCAGCGTTTTTCATAATCTGCAAGAACGGTTGTTTCAGAGCGTCCTTCAAGATTTGTCGACCAACCGACAAACTATCCGCGCCGCTAACTTTTAGATTGCCAGCCAAATTGACCAAAGTTACGCCGCCACCGGCAACAATTCCCTCAGCCAAAGCCGCCTTAGTAGCCGCCACCGCATCATCAACGCGGAACTTCTTCTCGTCAATTTCCGTCTCAGTCGCGCCGCCAACCTTAATAACCGCAACCTTGCCAGATAGCGCTGCGGCACGCTTGTCGAATTGCTCTTTCTCATACTCACTAGAAGCATTTTCTGAAAGCGACTTAATCTCAGCAATTCGCTCCTTCACGCCTGAAGGTTTGCCCGCGCCTTCGATAATTGTCGTTTCGTCTTTACCGACAATTACCTTACGCGCCGAACCCAAAACTTCCAAGCCAGCGTTTTCGAATGTCAATCCGTGATCTTCAGAAATCACAGTCGCGCCAGTCAGCACGGCAATATCACGAAGTACATCTTTACGACGATCACCAAAACTTGGCGCCTTAACGGCTACGGTGTTGAATACGCCCTTCAACTTGTTCAGTACCAAAATACTCAGGGCCTCGCCTTCAACTTCATCAGCGATCAAAACCACGTCTTTCTTGCCGCTTTGTGCCAATTTTTCCAACATTGGCAAGAATTCCTGCACGCTAGAAATCTTCTTGTCGGTGATTAGAATTGCTGGCTTTTCGTACACAGCTTCCTGACGACCTGCGTCAGTAACAAAGAACGGACTCACCCAACCCTTGTCCAAGCTAAAACCTTCGACAACCTCAGCTTCCAGCTCCAAACCTTGACCAGCCTCAACAGTAACCACGCCGTCTTTACCGACTTTCTCAATCACGCCAGCAATCAACTTTCCGATTTCCGCATCTCCCGCCGAAATCGTAGCGACTTCAGCCACGCGGTCAGACTTGCCTTCAATCGGCTCAGCCAATTTGTTCAATTCTTTAACAATTTCCGCGCCAGCTTGCTCGATGCCTTTCCTAAGTTCCATCGGATTATGTCCAGCCGCGATCAATCGATTCGCCTCTTTCAAAATCGAGTATGTCAACACCGTTACAGTCGTTGTGCCGTCGCCTGCTTGCTTGTTCAAGTTCTTAGCGGCCTGCTTGATTAAATCGGCACCGACTTTATAGCCTAGCGTTTCGTCATCGTTTTCTGGCAATTCAATTCCTTCAGCCACAGTTACGCCGTCATGAGTAACTGTTGGACCGCCAAAACCTTTCGCAATCACAACATTGCGACCCTTTGGACCGTAAGTTACCTTAACTGCGTCGTATAGCGATTTAGCACCGCCAAGCACGCGATTTCGCGCATCGTCATCATAAAAAACTTTTTTTGCCATAATTAAACTCCCCTTTTTATCCAACAACCGTTGCTAAAATATCTTCTTCGCGAACAACCAAATATTCCGTGCCGTCAATTTTCAAATCCGTAGTCGAATATTCCTTATAGACAATCCGATCACCGACTTTGACGTTCTTCACGTCACCTCCAACTGCTTTAACTTCCGCGACTACTGGCTTTTCTTTAGCGTTATCAGGCAAGTAAATTCCGCTCGCTGTCTGAGTCTTTGCTTCTTCACGCACCGCTACAACACGGTCGCCAAGAGGCTTAATAGGTGTACTCACGTTATCCTCCATTTCGTTAACAACATGTCTATTGTAACGCACTAATTTAGCACTCGTCAAGTGTGAGTGCTAATTTTCCGTATTTGTCCGCTTGCTTTAATCAATTACTAGTTCAAGCTGATCCGGACCCAACGTGTCGTCACCATCAAATTGCGGCATATCGTCACTGTCGCTATCACCGTAATCAAACAGAGCTGCCATTGGATCTTGGGTATGCGGCAGCGATCCCTCCGACGATGAAGATAGGCGTCTTTGAATCCTGCCCGTTCTTGGCGTAGACATAACTTCTTCAATAGCAACCCGGCCTAAAACCTGCAGCGGATCATCGGTTGTAATCACTTCAGCAGAAAAATCAGCCTCAAGCTCTTTAGGTTCATCGCCTCTTCTGGCTGCTAATTCATCACCTTCAAGGTCTTCCCTTAATGTTAACCGTAATTTTGCCCCAATCAAAGGCCGTTCGCGCAGCATCGCGTCTAATTCCGCCGCATTAGACGGACTAACAATTCTATAATAATCCATTTCCTTTACTACATCCTATCTATAAAATTTAATTACATTATTATCTGCAGACACGTCTTCAATAGCTCTATCCATCACCGCCCGAAAATACTCCTGCCTTGACTTAATCTGTTCTCTACTAGGAATTAAGCCATCGCCAAAATCGCTGTTTTTGAATCCCGACCAAATTGCAACGTAATCTCCCCGATCACTATACCAGCGAGCCCGCCTATTCGCTTCTTCAGCATTTTGCTGGCTTGATTTTATATCAATTCCTAACGTCACGCCGCGATATGTCACGATAATATCCTTACCATCAAACTCCTCCTCAGCGCTAGCCCCGTCAATTCCATAGACTTCAGGCAAAGAACTCAACACACTCTCGGCAGCAATTTCATGGCGCATACCATTAATAGCAATTCCCGCAGTATTCTCTGCATAAGCAATCTCCTCCTTACTATATCCAGCATATAGTAAAGTTCCGCTGACAAAGCGCTTTATTTGAGAAATGGTAGTATATTGCTCAGTGTCAATCATTTCACGTACTATCTTATTAAATGCCACCACTGGCTCAAGGGTTTTTATTCTTTCCCTTCGCGTCATCTTATCCCTATGCTTATCTAGTTTCTGCTGAGCTTTTAGCCAATCGGGCAGAATTGCCATCAGCTCTAGTTGGCGCATTTCATCACTTTTCGTTGCTTCATATCGAGCACCTTTCTGTTCTTTAAATCTATCGACAATCTTCGGCGCAGCGCTCAATGCAGCTCCCACCAATGCCACCTTTCCAGCTTTCCGCCTATCTAGGGTTGACGCTTCTTTCAAAAATTCATTTGTCCGAGTGATCGCTTTAATGATTTCACCTGGCGATCTCTGTGCTCTCAGTCTATCATGAGTCATAACTGCTATAATACCATAAAATCATTAAAAATGCAACCTCACACTCTTCTCCCTACTATTCCTCAATCTGTTATAATAACTCCATGCAACTATTCAAACATCTCTTAGAAACAATTCTCGGCTCTTATGTAAAAAAATATCTTAAATCTCATCCTGACGCCAAACTAATTGCCGTAGTCGGCAGCGTTGGTAAAACTAGTGTAAAATCAGCAACCGCCACTGTTCTATCAGAAAAATTCACCGTGCGCCATAGTCGTGGCAATCTAAACACGACCTTAAGTGCGCCGCTGGAAATCTTAGGCGTAGACGGACCAAAAAACGCCAAATCCCCCCTAGCCTGGCTAAAAGTCTTCTCCGCGGCACACGCCAGCATAAAAAGCCCCGAATCGCCAGATATAATCATTCAAGAATGCGGCATTGATTGCCCTGGTGAAATGGCTACTTTTATGCGCTATATTCAGCCCGACATTGCCATAATTACCTCTGTTGCTCCTGAGCATATGGAGTTTTTCAAAAATATGGATACGGTGGCTCATGAGGAATTGTCCATCAGCCAAGTCGCTAAAAAAACCATCTTCAACCTTCACGATATCGATGAAAAATATCATAATCTCATAGTTGGAAATCGCGTAAGTTACGGCGACGAATCCGCTGATGTTTTCCTGGAAATTAAAAAGACCACAGACACTGGTTGTATTGTCAATTTAAAACGTTCCGGAGAAACCTCTCAGGACATAAATATTTCCGTATTAGGAAAGCACAATATCCGCTCAATCACTGGCGCAGCGGCGGCAGGATTAGCTTGCGGAATGAATATTGAAGAAGTTGCGGCGGCTTTAACAAAAATCAAACCAGTTTCAGGAAGAATGAATATTTTACGTGGCATACGCGGCTGTACATTACTGGACGACACTTACAACGCCAGCCCTATTGCCATGGAAAATTCGCTAAAAACGCTCTATTCCATCTCTGCCGATCATAAAATTGCCGTATTGGGCGATATGAATGAACTGGGCGAAACATCTGAACTAGAGCATAAAAAAATCGGTGAAATCTGTGACCCAAGCCAATTAGAGTTGCTTATCACCGTCGGTAAAATGACCAATAAATACCTCGCACCAATCGCTGAAAAAAATGGCTGTAAAGTAATTTCTTTTGACACGGCGCTTGAAACTGGAGAATTCCTGAAAAATAGCGACATTAAAGATACGACAATTCTGTTCAAAGGCTCACAGGGCGGCATTTACCTTGAAGACGCCGTGAAAGAATTGCTACTCGACCCAAGCGATGCAGAAAAATTAGTTCGCCAATCACAAAGTTGGAAACAGATTAAAGCGAAATTTTACGACTCTTTTTCTCAATCTCAGAAATAATTTCCTGAACAACATTCTTGTCATTCCACGGAATTCGCTTGCCATTCACAATTCGGTATTGCTCATGACCCATGCCCGTAATCAGAATCGTATCGCCACGAACAGCCGACTTCAAAGCCTGATAAATCGCCTGTTTTCGATCAGCAATTTCCGTCATCTTATGAGCCTTTTTCGTTCGCTCAATTCCCTGGCGAATCATTGCCCGAATTTCATCTGGATTTTCGTTATAACTTTCCTCGTCAGTCAGGAAAATTCTATCTGCCAAATTAGCCGCCAGTTCGCCCATAATCGGACGCTTTGTCTTATCTCTGTCACCACACGCACCAAACACCAAAGTTAATCGCCCCTTGGTAATTTTATGAGTGGTTTTTAGCAATTTTTCCAGCGCGTCTGGCGTGTGAGCATAATCCACAATAATATCGATTCCAAGCTTATTTTCTACTCGCTCGAATCGTCCAGGAATCGCTTCCAAATTCGCCACGCCCTCTTGGATGTCTTCCAACTTTATCCCCAACAAATATGCCAACGACACCGCAGCCGACATATTCATCACGTTAAATTCGCCAGGCAAATTAGTCGCCAACTCCAAATGAGTTTGATGGTCAATCAGTAAACTCGCCTCTGTTCCCTTTTTGTACAACTTAACGTGCGTTAAGTGAGCTTCAGCTTCCGGATTCGTTCCGTAAGTCATTTTCTCGCCAGAAGCCGTAAACTTATCAAAATATTCAAACCACTCGTCATCACGATTCAGCACGATATATTTCGGCTTTTTCTCAAATAATTTAGCCTTAGCTGCCGCGTAAGCTTCCATCGTTTTATGATAGTCCAAATGGTCTTGAGTCAAATTAGTCATCACCGCCGCCTCAATTGGCACGCCGTCAAACTTATGTTGTGATAAAGCGTGACTTGTTGCCTCTAAAATCACATATTCCACGCCTTCACGCTGAGCTGTCTGGAAAAAGCTAAACAGTCTTGCTACAGTCGGCACCGTCGCATTCAAATCATTTATCTTTTCCTTGCCAGCAATTTCAATCACCGCAGTCGTAAATAATGCAGTCTTAAAGCCAGCTTCTTTCAAGATTTCATTGATATAACAAGCAGTCGTAGTTTTCCCGTTCGTCCCTGTTACTGCAATAATTCTCAAGCCACGAGCTGGATTGCCATATCTTAGGCTAATCATCTTCGTGCGCGCAACTCTATAGGCGTTTTCGGTTTTTTCCAAAGCTCCTTGAGGTAGCGTTTTTCTAGCAATTTTTACCAACTCGTTTTTCATAATACCCATTTTACCACTTATATTTGCTATAATAAAAACAAATGAGGATTTTGGGAATTGAATCCAGTTGCGACGAAACAGCGGCGTCAATAGTTGAAGATGGCGAACGCTTGCTTTCAAATGTCGTCAATTCTCAAATTGATATTCATGCAGAATACGGCGGAGTTATTCCAGAAATTGCCGCGCGTAGCCACTTGGAAGTTGTAAATCCCGTCATTAAAAAAGCTTTGTCTGATGCAAATTGCACTTGGGATGATATCGACGCCATCGCCGTTACTTACGCGCCGGGGCTTATTGGCTCGCTATTAATCGGTACTCTCGCCGCCAGAACTCTCGCTATTATTCATAATAAGCCACTCTTTAAGATTCATCACGTAGAAGCTCACGTGTATGCCAATTTTATCAACAAGCAAGTCGACAATTTATCTCTAACATTGCCGAAACAGCAGCCGTCATTCCCTATGCTTTCGTTGATCGTTTCAGGCGGACATTCACAACTTGTCCTATTTAAAAATCACGGTGATTATCAGCTTATTGGACAAACTCAAGACGATGCGGTTGGCGAAGCGTTTGATAAAGTTGCTAAAATCATCGGTTTGCCATATCCTGGCGGTCCAGCTATCGCTAAAGCTGCTGAGCTTGGCGATCCGCACGCATTCCACTTACCTATCGCCAAATTATCCGGCGAATACGATTTTTCCTTCTCTGGGCTTAAGACAGCCGTTTTGAGAGCCGTTCAGTACGAAGTCGGAAAAGACTTCACTTTTCCCTCTCATGAGCTTCCAGCGCTCGTAGATGACGAATTACGACGTAATATGGCAGCAAGTTTCCAATATACAGCCATAAAA
>JABZJR010000109.1 GCA_015257705.1 Nanosynbacter sp. | reverse complement strand
GCGAAGGACCACTACAAGATTGGCGTCGATGAGCACATGCTGTACAAGCAGCTCGTTGACGAGGCGGGGTTCGACTCGCCGAATATCTCTGTGGTTCCGTTTAACGAGAGTCAGCACGCCGACAGCGCGCGAGCTCTCATCCTGTCGCAGACGAGTGACGACTTCGAAGGAGTGGACGACAGTTGGGTTGACGCCCTTTTCGCTGGCTACCGTCGTATGGAGTCTGGTGATATCAACAGCAAGTTCAAGATCATCTTTGTCGCTGAGTGCAACGGTCAGGTTGTCGGTGTCGCTGGTGCGACCCCGAAGAAGGGTCAGCCTATCAAGCTGATGCCTCTCGTGGCGAAGTCGGAAGCAGCTTTTGAGGCGCTCATTATCGACTTTCAAGGGTTGTTGGAGGATTACGGTCGCAAGCTGTACATCCACCTCGTTCCTGAGCCATGGCAGGTCGTCTGTCTCCAGCGTCACGGCTGGAGCCTGGAGGGCGTGTTCCCGGGAGGGTATGCGCCTGCCAGCGTCGTTCAGCAGTGGGGAATTATTCTCAATAAGAAAGGAGTGCCTATGCGTAAGATGCGCATCAAGCGTCCATACTACGACGCAATCATGTCCGGCAAGAAGACTCTCGAGGTGAGGGTCGGCTATAACAGCATCAAGCGGCTGAAGGCTGGTGAGCTGCTACAGCTCGAGACTGGTCACACGTCGGGCGTGGTACGGATCAAGTCGATCCGTATTTACCGTAGCTTTGTCGACATGCTGGCGGCTGAGCCGTGGCAGCAGATCGTGCCGCAGGCAGAGAGCGAGAGGGAGGCTCTCCGCCTCCTTCGTAAGATCTACCCTGACCACAAGGAGAACCTTGGTGTTCACGTCATCGAGGTTCAAAAGTAGGACAACGAGAGAGGTGCGCATCCTCTAAGCTGGAAAAATCCATCTGAACAAATGCGAGTGACTTGGGCTAGTGTAACTGGCATCTGACTTAAGATACCGAACAACTAGCCTATTTTTCTTGGAAGTATATTTGATATCTTAAAAAATAGGAGATTAAACTTAGATAACTTACCCATTTCACATTCCCTTCACATCACCCTACTGCACTGACATCAAACTAAGAGGGGAGATCTATGTTATTTATACAACGCGCCTGGCTGTATATCACCAGGAAAAACTCAAAACGCTGATTTTGCTGTGTGTCGATGATTATGCTGAGTAGATTTGCCATTAAGCATTCGACCGACGCGGTGGCGTAGTTTTTTGAGATGACGCTAGCTGAATTGGAAAGCGGGCGTGTCGATGTCTTGGCGCGTAACAAAGCCTACTAAAAAATGCGTGAATCGCGACAATTTACGTCCGAACAGTAGGATGTTATTGCCGTACATAAAGCAAAAGCTTTATTCATCATAGTCAAACAAGCTTCCAGCTCCCGCCGCTTTATATAAAGCATCTACCGCTAAGAACATATCGTTCTGAAGTGTTGGCTGATTGTCAATATTTTTATCATAAAAATCCTGCAATGACTCCGGATAGTGTTCGTCGGGCGCATCGTACAGGAACGTATCCTGCAGTAGCTTCTTCTGTTTGGGCGAAATATCATTAAAAAACTCTGGATGAAAATCATAAAACCATTCTAGGCGGGTCTGTAATTTTAGATATCTATCGTAGTTCATAGCTATATTATAATTCAGGGAATGACTCCTCTCCAAGTCTGAAGAGAGGAGTGTCCTTGAGAATTATCTCCCGCCTGCTCAAGGATGACTGTATTTTACTCTAGAGTAATTTTACCTTTGTTATTTGTAGTTTTCTAAGGTCGATTACTTGCCGGTAAGATGATATAATTATATCAGTATGAAAGTTAGCTTAAATCTTATAAAACAATTGATTAATTTTGAGTTGCCGCCAGTTGATGAGCTGGTGT
>JABZJR010000108.1 GCA_015257705.1 Nanosynbacter sp. | reverse complement strand
TTTTAATGATGAAGTGTAAGCTTCATTAAATACCACGCCTTTCAATAAAGCACCCAATCGCACAGTGTCATTACGACCCTTTTCCGTCAAATTAACATCTGTCCAGCCAGTCCACTTACCGAGCAGATTCCACTCGCTCTCACCGTGCCGACTAATAACTAATATTCCCATTATTTCCCTCCAATCATCGGCGCAAAAAAATCTACAACTTCTTTTTTCACGCCGTCATTATCAATAATTTTCGTATTTACGTAACCGAATTTATCAATTGCCCAAAATCTAATTGCCCAGAGTAGCGACATATCTTCAAAATCAACCTCATCTTTGGCAATAAATTTGCTAGCCACAATTTCCGATTCCTGCAATTTTATCTCAGAAAAAGCATCGTTTTCTAACTTCGTAAAAAACACAAATTGATGCGTCAAAAACTCATCAGAATGACGCGAAGCGACCATCGAAAGCTTCAAATCCTTAGGATCGACTTGAATATCAACTTCTTCTTTCACCTCGCGCACCGCCGCTTCCAACGGAGATTCTCCAGCGTCAACAATGCCGCCAGGTAGCGACCAATGGTCTTTATAGCCAGCCTTGACGATCAATAGTTCGCCCTGCTCATTTTCAATCAACACCGCCGCGCTGGAAAAACGCCTATCTAAACTTGCCAACCAAGCCCGTCGCTCTTCATCTGTAAATTTCATTATTTAGCAAACTCAATTGCTCGCGTTTCGCGAATCACGTTAACCTTAATGGTGCCAGGATATTGCATTGTCGACTCAATTTTCGTCGCAATATCTCGCGCCAATTTAATCGCCGACAAATCATCAATCGTCTGAGGCCTTACAATCACACGAACTTCACGACCAGCAGAAATTGCGTAAGCCTTATCAATTCCCTCAAAGCTGGTAGCGACATTTTCCAAATCGCGCATTCGCTCTGCAAAATTCTCAGCAGAAACATTACGCGCACCTGGACGTGCAGCCGAAGCCGCGTCACAAACTCGAACAATAATTGCCTCTGGAGTTGTCGCTTCGATATCATCGTGGTGCGCTTCGATTGCGTGAACAATTCTCTCGTCCATACCATATTTACGAGCCAATTCCGCCCCAATGTGATGGTGCTTGCCCTCAATTTTATGCGACACAGCCTTACCGACATCATGAAGAAGCGTGGCAATTTTCGTAATACGCACATCCGCGCCGATCTCTTCAGCAATCATTCCAGCAATTTGCGCCATCTCTGTTGAATGCTTCAAAACGTTCTGCCCGAAGCTGGTGCGAAACTTCAATTCACCAAGTAGTAGCAGCATTTCCTTCGGAATCCCAACTACGCCAGTTTCACGCATAGCATCTTCACCGGCTTGTCGAACCTCTTTTTCAATCTGTTTTTTAGCCTTGGCAACAACCTCTTCAATGCGTGCAGGATGAATACGACCATCCTTCATCAACATCTCAAGACTCAGGCGAGCTACTTGTCGGCGAACAGGATCAAAACTCGACAAAATAATCATGCCGGGTGTATCGTCAACTAAAATATCGACGCCAGTTTCGCGCTGCAGTGCCTGAATATTACGACCCTCCTTACCGATAATTCGACCCTTCATCTCGTCATCAGTCAACTTGGCTGCAGTCACCGTGCGCTCAGCAGTCACCTCACTACTCATTCGTTCCATCGCGGTCACTAGGATCATTTGCGCTCGCTCTTCAGCGTCATCCATTGCGTCATGCTGTAATTTTGACACCAAACCGACCAAGTCTTGCTTAATGTCGCGCTCGGTCATCTGCATTAACTTATCAGCAGCATCTTTTTTCTTCAATCCAGCGATTTTTTCAAGCTTTTCCTGCTGACGTGTGCGAATGTCGCGAATTTCATTTTTAAGATTATCAACTTCATCCTCATGCGCGCGCAATTTTTCTGCTCGTCGATCAAGCTCCTC
>JABZJR010000107.1 GCA_015257705.1 Nanosynbacter sp. | reverse complement strand
ACTTGAGGGGTGTGGTGTCGAAAATCTACCAACAACGCATGCAACTGAGTTAAACGAGCGTGATTATGGCGATTTGACTGGAAAAAATAAATGGGAAGTTAAAGCGGAGATTGGCGAAGAGGCTTTTAATGGCATTCGGCGCGGTTGGGATTATCCAGTGCCGGGCGGCGAAACTTTGAAAGATGTTTATGCGCGGGTTGTTCCATATTTTGAGCAAGAGATTTTGCCGAAATTGCAGAATGGTGAGAATATTTTATTGGTGGCGCACGGCAATTCTATTCGAGCTTTAATTAAACATCTCGACCAAATTCCAGAGGCCGAGATGGCGAATGTAGAAATGCCGTTTGGTCAATTGCTGGTTTATACGTTCGAGCCCGGTCAATCTTTGCCAATCAGAAAAGAAGTATTGTCGGTTGAGATTGAAGCCGTGAATGCTTAAATAGTTGTATATATTTCGTATGCACTTAACGCCGATAAAAATTGTTGAAATCTAAGAGTGTCGTCGCCATGATATGGCCACGTTGCATGGTTTAGCCAGAAACCCATTAAGGTTAGGCAGTGATCTAAATTTATTTCTTTGTAATAGTTTGAAATATTATGACCGCTTTTATGTAGGTCGATTAATAGGCTAGTGATGTCGCTACCGGATTCTCCAGGTCCAGACCAACTCCAGTCGATTAACTTGGTGCCGTGTTTGGGGTGCCAAGCCATATTTGATTGTCGAATATCGTGATGACAAAAAACTAATTTTTTTATATCACTATGTCGGCTTCTGGCGCTTAGTAGGGCGGGTAAGTCTGCCAATAATTTCTTAGCTATATTTTGGCTATGGGGTGTTAATCTGTCTAAGAATCCTAATGACAACTCTCTCAGTTTAGCTATTTTCTGCTCGTCTAACGAAGCCCACCCCTCCTTAATAAAACTATCGCGTGACGATTCGATATCAAAAGTATCAGGCGGCAATGGTATATTTTCCAACTCGTCAAATTTTTCCTTCGCTGATTTGATATAAGTGTCTAGCGTTTCACTCTTTGCTCGCCATAGCCAACCTTCATTGGACGTCATTGTCTCCATGATGAAAGTGTCATCGTCTCGCAGTATTGATCTGGATGGGATTCCACTATATCCATGGCATCGCAGATAGGACATCGTGAACGCTTCTTTTCTCAGATATTGGCGCAGTCTATTTCGTTTTATGTCGTCATATTTAGTCGATGTTCGCTTAATAAATACCGAATGATCATTTTTTATGGCGATAATTTTGTCGTATTGCATATGACCGCCGTTAATATTGCGATAATTTTTGGAAAACTCTGCTATCTTAATTAGCGACCGACAAGACAAATAATCAATAGCCCTGGTTACTATTTCATCATGCGATGCGTATAATTTAGGCAAATTATTGAGCGGTAGCCAGGCTGCGTCGATAGCGTCGTCTCGTCCTGACACCTCTGATAGTTCGTTGACTATGAACAGATACGCACTAGTTTCGATCCATGACATCTGACTGTTGCGTGGATCATTAACCAGCCCTTTGTATATTAATATTGGATTGCCACCAATTATTGTTCCAGTTTCTTCTTTTGTTTCGCGAATTGCTGCGGTAAAGGATTCTTCTTTGGAGTTGATGAATCCTCCAGGTAGTGCCCATTCACCGCTGGATCGTTTTATCAAAAGAATTTTTTGTGCGATTGGGCTGATTATTACGCTGTCTGCGGTGTAATTTGGACCGTTATACCATAATTTACGATTTATAGATATTGGCATTGTTTTTTCATACAGAAACTAGAGTATTATTCAGTGCATTTTCAGCCAAAGCTGCTTTTACGTATTCACTATACTCTCTAATTTTATCACCTGAACCTGTATGTTTGCCAGGGGTGTCGCTTAATTTGACTGTAGATACCCCATCAACTTCTGTGGCTTTCATAACAAAGTTATTGGGTGTAATTCCAAGGTCGTTAGTCAAAGTTGTACCCCAGCCAAATGTTACATTTATTTTGTCCTTAAAGTAATCAGCTATCCGAA
>JABZJR010000106.1 GCA_015257705.1 Nanosynbacter sp. | reverse complement strand
AATTCGTACAATTCGCGTACAATATCCAGATTTTTAATCTCGCCGCCTTTCTTCGTCCAACCGCGCTTTTCCCAGCCCGGAGCCCACTTGGTAACCACGTTAATCCAAAATTCACTATCAGAATAAATCACGCACGGCGCGCCATTAGCATCTTTCAATGCCGCAATTAAAGCTTTGCCCTCCATGCGAATATTGGTAGTGTCACCATCTTCCGATCCCAAAATATAAGGCTGAAGATCACGAATAACCGCAAACCCACCTGGACCAGGATTCGGCGAAGCAGAGCCGTCAGTATAGTAAGTTGTCATTAGTATGATTATATCACGCGCAAGTTGTTAATTATCAGCTCGTAAATCAATTAGGCTCTCAATAAACTCATCTTCATTAGACAGAGACTTCGGATTAAGTCCAAGATTACCAGTGTTTTTGCTATCTATCATATCGTAGCGTCGCTTGTGCAGATCCCCCAAGACCTTTTTCGCAAGATTGATTATCATCATCCTATCGTAACGCTGGCGAGCCGTTTCTTTTTCTAGATAGTCTTTACCAAAACCCAGAGACTGTAGATATTTATAAATAAGATGAGCCAATTCTTCCTTTCTCGAGCGACGTCGCTCGTCTTTTGTGAGGAACTGTATTTCAACTGGAATCTCAACATCATCAATATCCACAGCAAATGTTACTTTAGATACTTCATAGATAGAATATCCTCGTTGTTTGCACTTTTCATCGGTATCAATTTTTACCAAATACTCATCCGAACCAACACCCAGCTCACGAAGATTCTGTTCCACGACATCAACATACTCTTTAGTTCCCTGGATATATATAGGTCTGTTTTTACCCCGAGCACATACTGGTCTAAACTCTTTCAACCTATCAGCAATAAAGTGTGCAAAATCACGAGTTATCGTTTCACGATCTCTAGATATCACCATCATACCGACAATATCCATAATTCCGTCGCCGCCCTTAAGTTTATCCGCAAGCGATCCTACAGTTTTAATACGCCAGTTTCCAGCAACCATATTGCCATATTTAGTATCAGCAGCGAATTCCCCCATGTGAGTAGAATATTCGCCAGAATCCTCATTTTTACGAATAGCGTAATTGATAGTACCGTCATTCGCACCAAATATCTTGCCTGCAATTTTATCCACGCCGACTTGTAGAACCCTGTCTTGTATCTCTTTAGCACTTTCAATAAGTTCTTCCTTACCTTGACCAATTAGTCGTCTTATTTTAGCCACACTACGTAGTTCTGCAGCAAAAGCCTCATACCCCATTGCCTCAAGAATTGGAGCATAGAATGACTCAGCTTCCAACACATCCTGTAAAACTGCAGATTCCCTCTCTGACGACGGATGCTGCAAATTATCCATTATCTCGGCGCCTTTTATTATAAACGACTCGATATTAACCTTATCCATCTCCATTCCCATATGGTTGAAATCTAATAATGGCTGAGCAACCCTCCATTGATCTCGAGAGACTTTGCCCATATGTCGCTCGGCAACCAAGGGGTATATTTTTCGATAATCTTCATTAGACTCTTCTTTGGCAATTTCAGCCATCTGCCTGCGATGATGCGCCGCGCTTTGCTCAATTTTAGCCATATCAGCCAGTAAGCATGCGGAGTATTTCAACTGATTATGGCTAATTTTTTCATCATCCATAAGCTTATATAATGCATCTGCGGCATTCCTAGCCCACGCATCGTTATATTTTGTACTCTCTTTATTAAACATCCTATCAGCAACGTCGTGAATCAATGACAACGAAGCTGCCTCTGGCGGTAAATCATCACCCGTATATGCTTTTACGATCTTATGCACTCGGTAAGCATGATCCTTAAAATCCTCGCGCTCACCTTCAGTACAACTAATATAGCTATCTAAAACCTTACGGCATGATTCATGAAAAACCTCTTCTACGGGTATAATCTCTTTTTCGTTCAAAATACAATTTTTACTTGACACAACCTTTGCATTATATCATAGTAATGGGAAATTATCAAGACCTGGAATCTACGCAAAATAAATCCGCATCAATTCGCGCGCTACTCTGTCGGCATCGTGACGA
>JABZJR010000105.1 GCA_015257705.1 Nanosynbacter sp. | reverse complement strand
GAGACGGAGCTGGGAATTATTACGCTAGAAGACGTGATTGAAGAGATTCTGGACCAAGAGATTGAAGATGAGTATGACGAGGAATAGAGAACGATTTATACATAGTGGTATACTAAGAAATATATTTGACAAAAACGGTGGGCAGGGAGATTAATGTGTCTAAAGAGCAATATTTTGGAGATGGCATTCCTGATCGATTGCGACAGATATCAGTCGAAAATATGCCGATAGAAAAGTTATATATCCTCGATACTGTAATGGATGATTCGGAGTTTTCTGATCTGGGCGACGAAGTGGAGTTTGATGATGATGCTATATATGTAGACAAAACTCAGACAGGAGGTCTGGGTAGACTGGCTATAGATAAGAGGTGCGCCGTGAAAGCTCTCGATAAAATTGATCCAGCTGATTTTAATTCAGTAATTCTAATGAAAGCATATGTACAAGATAGTGGCAATCTTTGTTGCGGTGTTATCGCGGACTGCAGATTTTACAAAGGATCATTTGGTGTCGATAGCGGAAAGGAAATTGATTTTACAGATCAGGAAGAGATGTGGGAGACGCTTGACGATCAAGCAAATAAATTAGTAATTTCTGCCGTGATTGATGTAGAAGATGGACAAGTTAAAATATGGGGTGATTCAGCGTTTTTTGATGCCGCTGTGTATATGACTAAGTTAGTTAGCGATAAGTATTCGAAATGCGAAGAGAGTGATGAACAGGTGTCTAAATCTGACGCGGCCTTAAGAAAATCCGAACTTCAAGATAAAGCTAAAAAGGCTATGTCTTCTTTATCTAAGACTTGTGAATATGCAGTTGGTGGCTTACATAAGTGGATTAAGGATCATCGGAAATAGAAAATTTTGGATATTTTTTTCAAAAACACCTTGACAATTTAAGGTACCTTGTATAACATAGTACTATGTATAATAAATCAACAAGGAGTTTAATGTGAAAAGAATTGACATTATTAAACGCGCCGGTCGAAATTTGGGGCGATCAAAAGGTCGTACGATCTTAACCGCGCTGGCGATTTCAGTCGGAGCATTTACGATTGGATTGGCGCTGATGGCTGGAGAAGGTGGCCGTCTGTATACAAACAGTCTGGTCGACGCGGCTGGTGATAAAAAATCCGTTTCGGTCTATAAAAAAGTGACCTCGTCAGGATCTGATAGTAATCTTCCGGAATATAGCGACTCGGAAGATACGGAAAATAGTCAATCTAAGGCGATAGAGAAATATTCGATGACTGATAACGACGTGAAAAAAATACAGAAAATCCCGCACGTGGAAAAAGTGACGCCAGCTTATTCCATGTCAGGAGTTTTATATGTCAAAAGTTCGGCAAGCGACAAGAAATTCGTGCCTAGCGTAACTGTGAAGTTTGATAAAACCCGAATGGAACTTGCGGCTGGTAGTTTGGATGATTTTATGCCGAAAAAGGGTGAAGTTGTTATTTCGGAATCTTACGTGAAAAAAATGGGATTCAGTGATGCAAAATCAGCAATTGGGCAAACGATTACACTAGGATTGCAAAAAGGAACTTCATCAAGCAAGGGTGCTGACAAGGAAATATCTCTGAAAGTCGCAGCAGTCGATAAACCTTCGGATACGATCCTGTTTTACCAGCCGACTGTGCGCGTTTCTGTGGACGACGCTAAGGATATTTACGACTTTAGTCACCCTAAAGATTTGCCTAATGAATATTCTTACGTAATTGCTTCAGTTGATGATGAGAAAAATGTTGAGGCAGTGAAGAATGAGCTTGGCAAGGATTATGAGTCGTATTCGATTCAGGACACGCAAAAAGTTATTTTAACTTTTGTGAATGTGGCTCAAATGGCGCTGATTGGGTTTGGCGGCTTGGCGCTTTTGGCGAGTGTTTTTGGGATTATTAATACAATGTACATTTCGGTTTTGGAGCGAACTAGTCAGATTGGGCTAATGAAAGCTTTGGGAATGCGAGGTCGCGATATTGGTAAAATGTTTAGATATGAAGCGGCGTGGGTTGGACTTCTTGGTGGCTTAATTGGTGTTGGATTAGCAAGTTTGATGTCACTACTTAATCCTATGATTGCTAGTTTACTGAAATTGGAGCAAGGTACGAATCTATTAGTCGTTAATCCTCTGCAAATG
>JABZJR010000104.1 GCA_015257705.1 Nanosynbacter sp. | reverse complement strand
CTCTTGCGACATCCAAATACTGAGCGTTACTTAATGCGGTATTGAGATTATAGATACCGTTTTGGATGAGCTGAGATTCGCCAGTTGGTTTATTTTCTTGAACGTCTTGGATCTTATTCATAGTCCAAACCTGAGCTTTATTGCTGTCTCCCCACCTACCCCAGAGCTGAACTCTATTATCATCTATAGCAAGAGAAGCATTTACGTCCATTACGAGAGCTGGATTACAAACACTCTTGAAGATGAAACCATTTTCATGTTGAATAGCTTTCCATTTTTGAGAGCAAGAATTTAGATTAGATGGAAGAAGGAATAATTGCTCTCCGTTTAGTACTCTCGATTCATTGACACTGATAGCTTTATTAGAAAGTTTACTGACGATTTGATATTCGTTATTGCCTAGATGTTTAAATTCCCATTGTTGGGCAGGGTTATTTTCACGCCATTTGTGATAGAGCTGAACTTTAGCATAATCTGCAAGGTTAGCTCTTGCGACATCCAAATACTGAGCGTTACTTAATGCGGTATTGAGATTATAGATACCGTTTTGGATGAGCTGAGATGTCTCCTTAGCATCTACTTTCTCTAATGACCAGGTCTGGGCCTTATTATTAGATTTTTTATAAATTTGTACTGGTGTTTCATCAGCATTATTTGCGCCCTTAACATCCACTGCGTGATTTACATCACAGGAGGTAATGATATTAAATTCACCATTTCCGTTTCGTTGAATACTCCAACGTTGCGAACAGTCGTCTAGGTTTTCAGATTTTAGTTTCAACTGAGGTGAATCACTAATCTCATTAATATCGTAAGATAAATTTAGACCGGAAAGCTTACTTTTTATCTGATAGATTTCATCACCAATATTTTCAATATCCCATTTTTGTGCCGGATTATTATCACGCCATTTACGATAAAGCTGGACTAAAGCATCCTCATTTTTATTAGCCCCTCTCACATCAAGATATTTAGATTGATCGACTGAAGTCTTGATTTCATAATCGCCATTCTCAATCGAACCGTCATGGCTAGAATTATTCCCTGGTTTAGCAATCGGTGACAATTCAACTTTCTTAATAACATTACTAGTCGGATCACCAAACCAACGAATAAAGAGGGCGTAAAAATTACGATTACCATAAGCACCACAGTAGGAAGTACCTGGGTAATTTGCCACAGCGGCCGCATTTGGCTGATATGGAGTGTAACGATAAAGCGCAGAGGTGGCGAGGTTTTTAATATAAACCTGAGACCCACCACAAGCAAAGTTTGGATTATAGTAAATGAAATTTTGACCAACTGGATAATTCGTGTAGCCACCATCTAGGACTTCACGGAATAATTTAGCGGCATTTCTGACTTGATTTCTAAAGCCGTAATATTTCGAATCACATTCTGCAGTATCTGGACAACCAAAACCGGTGGCACTACGATATTGAATACTGTTTGGCCAAGTATCGGAAACCAAACCTTGTTCCTTTTCAATTAGGACTAGAAGGACCTGTGGATTAATACGATAATCACGGGCAGCCTCATAAATTACCTGAGCGGCGGTCTGTTTAACACCATTATATTCAAAAGTTTCCTGAGATAAACAGACAAATTTACCATTTTCAATATGATACTTATAGCCAGAATAATAATTGGCGCGCCAAATATTGGTGTCACCACAAGGATTTTTCTTAGTTAAGAATTCCTGAATTTGACTTTCATTCATAGTCGAAGTATTCGACATAGTATAGTCAGAAATAATATTCCCGGCACGAAAATCAGAGACACTAAGGGCAATGGATTTTTTTAAATTCTTAAAAATTAAAAAACTTAACGCGAAAACCATAAAAAAGGCAAAGACTAATAGCGGTGTATTTTTCGTAAATACAATTCGTCTTTTTGAGGTTTTGGAATTTTTCTCTGGAATAATTCGTACGGTTTGATTAATCATTAAATAGTAACCTTCCCTTCGATAATGCCGGTTTTTTGATTGGCGTTAATTTCAATTTTAATATTATATTCACCAGGAGATAATTTTGTAAGCGGAATATCAAATCCTTTACAAGACCCAGAAGAAGGATTGGAGATTACACTTACTGAATCAGTATATACAACTTTACCTGCAGAAATCACAATAAGTTTACAAG
>JABZJR010000103.1 GCA_015257705.1 Nanosynbacter sp. | reverse complement strand
CGTCAAATTGATATCAAATAAAAGTCGTGCTTGTGAGAAATCGCTGGTTGTGTTACAATCATACGGTAGCTTGGAGCGTTCTCTTGTGCCGCGGTGGCGGAATTGGTAGACGCGCTAGACTCAAAATCTGGTGAGCAATAGCTCGTGCCGGTTCAAGTCCGGCCCGCGGTACCAGAGGCAGCTTCAGGTGATAATCGTCCATTTTGGGCGATTTTTTTATGCAAAGAAAACAGCCCGCAGAGGCGCTACGCCGAGGCTTTGTAGCCTTCTAGGCGAGCTGTTTCCTTTTTTCTGCGGGCTCTAAGCCACTCGGCAATTTTAACCGCGGTCAGTCTCGCGAATGCTAAAATCACATGCGTAGAGCGCGACCCGATAGTAAAGCATAGAAATGATCTTATCGGTCGTTTCTGCAGCATTAATGATAATCCTGCTGATAATCATACCGATAATCCTGCTGATTCTGCTACGCATTACTTTCACCTCCTTTCGAGAAGTGCTCTTACGATCGCGACCAAGGGCTTGATAAGTCGCGAAAGCTTGGTAGTATAATACAACTAATTGTACGTAATGTCAAGTGGATATTTATGCGAGGCTACATTTTGCAAATAGCGGTGCTGATTGCTGCCAGTGGCGCTTTCGGCGACCAAATCAAGTAGCTTGCGGCGCGGGCGCCGACGTTTCCCCGCCAAATTGCCATTGGTGCGTCCCATTTTTGGGTGACGACTTCTCCGCTGTGAGCGATTATTAAATTGTCGGCATGAAAAACGCAAATTGTTACGGGATATGTGATGGTGAATTTGTGAAGCGCTTCGACGAGTTGCGATAATTGAATGCTGAACGTAATCATTTTTGGATAAAAAATTGCGCGGAATATTTTCTGAACTTGCGCCAGACTTGCTACGAAAACCACGTGCGGATTGTCCAGAATTTCCTGAAAACTATTTTGTACAAGGTCAATCGCGTCTCGCGTCAGCACGACGGGAATTTCTGACTTTTTGATCAATTCTTCGTAGACAATTGCCGTCTGACTATTCCGTCCAGCGTCGCCGCATAATAGCAATACGTCCGCCCATCTTTCCAACGCCAAAGTTTCAGTGAGCGCTTCGTTTGCCAGGCTTCCTGATTGGTTTGTCGGTGCGAATAACACGTCGGTCATATTCGCGGGAACATTTTTTTTCAAGGCGTCAGGCAGTAAAACGCGAGCCTCGCCCACGCCAGTTTTAAGGGATTCTTGGTAACTTTCTGCCACCGCCAAAAAGCCTAATTTGTTGCCGCCGATAATTCCCAATTTCCCTGCTTGGTCGCGTCGTTCTGGCTTATTCCATTCGACATCTGGAAAAAGTGGCTTCCCTGGTTCTTGTTTTTGCCAAAATTTCATATCCATTACAAATTTACCTCAATACTCACCGGACAATGATCGCTGCCCATTTGTTTTGGATGAATTTGCGGATTAGTAACGCGATTTGCAATTTCACGCGACGCCAGCCAATAGTCAATCCGCCAACCGACATTTCGCGCCCTGGCATTTGCCCAATGCGTCCACCAAGTGTACGCGCCAGTTTTTTCAGGGAAAACCGTCCGGAAAGTGTCTGTGAATCCAGCGTCCAAATAGTTCTGAAAACCCTCCCGCTCTTCGTCGGTGAAGCCGTGCTTGCCGTCGTTGGGTTTTGGATTCGCCAAGTCAATTTCCTGATGTGCTACGTTCATATCGCCACAATAAAGGACTGGCTTTGACAATTCCAGTTCTTCCAGATAAGCCAACACGGCCTTGTCCCATTTTTTATATCGTAAATCCAATCGGCTTAAATCACCCTTTGAATTCGGAGTATAGCAATTGACAACCCAAAAATCGTCAAATTCAGCGGTGATGATTCGGCCTTCGTCGGCTGGATTGCCATACTTATCACCAGTTAGGTCGAATCTTTCAATTATATTTTGTGGAAATCCATCATACCAATTGAGCGGTGGGATTTTTGAGAAAATCGCCGTGCCAGAATAGCCTTTTTTGGCGGCGGAATAGAAATGCTCGTGATAATTCGGTAGGTCGATTTCAACTTGATCTCGTGTGGCTTTGGTTTCTTGTAGGCATAAAATATCTGGATTGTACGTGTCGATGAACTTCGCGAATTCACCCTTATTTATAAC
>JABZJR010000102.1 GCA_015257705.1 Nanosynbacter sp. | reverse complement strand
GCCTGGCCTTTCGCTTCAAGTCATCAGGTCGCGCCATCATTAAGCCAATATTCAGCCCGGAAAATAGCCCAGAAAGCGCCAATAGAACAGTCGCCGCCAACCACAATAGAATATCAGACATAATTACAACCTCTACTCTGAACCGCAGCTAAAAATAGCCTGCCAGAAAATAACTCCAATAAAAAATCCATATCTTTAATTATAACAAAATTACAAGTTGACTTGCGGATAAATTGCCCGAGTTGTTTCGTCAATTTCGCTCTTAAGCTGCGGGAACGGCACACCTTCACGCGCTGTAACGCCCTCGAAAATCCAGAATACTCGCTCAGAGTATCCCCAACCACAAGCTGGCGGCATTCCATATTCCAACATCTCAACGTAATCAATATCAAGCATCATCGCCTCTTCATCACCAGCGTCACGCATTTGCTGTTGCTCAAGGAAACGATTCAGCTGGTCAATCGGATCATTCAGCTCGGAGAATCCATTGCCCAATTCTGAACCAGCGATCACCGGCTGAAAACGCTCCACCGTCTCTGGATTTTCCGGATTAGTCTTTGACAACGGACTAATAAACTTCGGCGTGTTCACCAACCAAACCGGACCAGCAACATCTTTACGAATATTCTTCCATAATTTATCAATGCTGCGCGGAATAGAATCGGTTTTTTCGACTTCCAAATTATATTCTTTCAGTTTAGCGGCAACTTCTTCAATTGTCGTGTCATAAACATCGATTCCGTAATGCTTGCGAATAACTTCGGCATAATCCCAAACTTCCCACTCGCCACTCATATCAACGTTGAATTTGCCCAATTGGAATTGCAGAGTACCAAAAGTCTTCTGAAGCACATCTTTATACATCGACTCCATGAAGCGCATTCCCTGTTTCCAGTCCCAGTAAGCCGCGTACCATTCCATAGCAATATGCTCTGGCAGATGCTCGTCCGAGTAGTTTTCATTACGAAAACGCGGACCGAGATCATAAACTTTTTCAAATCCAGCACCAATCAATCGCTTTAATGGCAATTCGTGGCTAATTCGCAAATAAAACTGCTGATCGCCCAGTGCATCCATATGCGTCACAAATGGGTTCGCGTCAGCACCACCAGTGGTATGCTCCAAAACAGGAACATTAATCTCAATAAATCCATGATTATTCAAATAATCTCGCGTTGCCTGCCAAAACTTACTTCGACGAACGAATCGCTCGCGAACTTCAGGATTAACATTCATATCAACATAACGCCGACGCAAGCGCTCTTCCTTATTCTCTAATTTTTCCGGCATTGGCCTCAACGATTTAGTCAACAATCTAAGTTCGCGTACACCAACGGATTTTTCGCCCGTTTGTGTCGTGGTCATCACGCCCTTCGCCTCAATAAAATCGCCCGTGTCTAGCAATTTAAGTTGCTTCATTCCAAGCACACCGCGCGCAGCGTCTAATTCCGCCACGTCATCACGCTGCAAGTAAAGCTGCACATCGCCAGATTGATCACGCAACTTAATAAAAGCCAATTTACCAAAACTGCGAATAGACGCCACACGACCCGCAACAACAACTTCCTTACCAGCTAGCTCATCATACTTAGACAAAACCTCAGCACAAGTGTGAGTTCGTTCTGATTTTGCTGGATACGGTTCAACGCCTAATTGACGTAATGTTTCCAGTTTTCGTAGTCGTTCGTTTCGATAATCTTGTAATGTGGCCATAACAGAGATAATTATAGCACATTATATGCGGTAAATCCCGCCGGACTTAAGATATCGACTTAATAATGTAGGTAATTTCGGCTTTTGGCGTTTTAATCGTTACTTCATCACCAATTTTCTTACCAATCAATTCTTTACCAATTGGCGACTGATCTGAAATTCGTCCAGCCAATGGATCGGCTTCAACTGGACCGACAACCGTATAAGTCACAGTTTTCTCTGGGCATTGCAATTCAACCGTACTACCCAGGCCGACACTTGAGCTGCCGTTGGATTTAATAATTTCGGCGTTCTGCAGAATATCTTCAATTTCCAAAATTCGCGTTTCCACCAAGCCTTGCTCTTCGCGTGCAGCGTCATATTCCGCGTTTTCGCTCAAGTCGCCAAAGTCTCGCGCTGCCGCAATTTTTTCAGCAATTTCGCCACGTCGGCCTTTCAAC
>JABZJR010000101.1 GCA_015257705.1 Nanosynbacter sp. | reverse complement strand
CTTCGCACTACGCGTCACAATTTTCGCAATATCCTCTGGCGTGTAAAATTCCAAGCGGTAAATATGCCCAAACCTATCACGCAAAGGCGCCGCCAAACTTCCGGTTCGCGTCGTCGCACCAATCACTGTAAATCGCGGCAAATCCAATCGAATTGATCGCGCTGCCGGACCCTTACCGATCACAATATCCAGCTTAAAATCTTCCATTGCGGAGTACAAAATTTCCTCCACTGATCGCCCCAACCGATGAATTTCATCGATAAACAGAATATCGCCGTCCGACAAATTAGTCAGAATCGATGCCAAATCGCCCGCTTTTTCAATAGCTGGACCACTAGTAATCCGCAGATTCGTGCCCATTTCATTAGCAATCACTGTCGCCATAGTTGTTTTACCAAGCCCCGGCGGACCATATAATAATACGTGATCCAACGGCTCGCCGCGCTTTTTAGCCGCATCAATCGCCAAGCGCAAATTACGCTTTAATCTTTCCTGACCAACATACTCAGCAAAACTCTGCGGACGCAGACTCACCTCAATTCGCTGTTCTTCAGAATCATCATCGTGCGAACTTGTATCAACTATTCTTTCAATTGCCATACATTCATTATATCATCCAAACCGGAGCGAACTAAGCTCTTGTAAGCCGACTACGCAGTACCTGCATAATTTCGCGAAAGGTCTCATCACTCACCATATGCACCGCGTCCCCTAAGTGCCGCGACCATTTTGGATCAGGAAACTCCTCGCCAGCAAAGACGGTGTCAGCGAGATACCGCGGATGTAAATGCCAGTGCACATGTATCGACTGACCAGCTTTCACTGCGTTATTCATCAAGCACTCCCAGTTACACACGTCGGCACCAAACGCTCCTTTAACTGCCTGCTCGAGTTGACGAATCACCTGATGCAGCTCCATCCAATCTACCTCGTCCAGCTCCGACAACGTCTCCTTGTGCTGGCGCAGGGTAATAAATGACTTACCTAAATAGCATTGATTTCTGTCAAGCACCGCCACCCAACGTTCGGTTTGTAGTATGACATTGTCGTCAGCCGCTGTTTGGCCAACGAGCAGTGGACAGATTTCACAATCCTTCTTTGTCACGTCTGTATTCATGATATCTCCTAGTGTAAATTATACCAGACATGCGGTATTTATTCACACCTACAAAGATATGCCCGAACTCGTAAGAACAGTTTACCAATGTAACTAGGAGATGGCAGCTTCTCACTGTGAGCCATGGGCCAATCCTGAAATATTTCTTGGCTCGGTTCATCCAGTTCTGGGTCAGTGATGAATCGCCTATTCTCTCAATTTGCTATATACTAATTATAGCATTTATGGTATAGTATTAGTATCTACAATTAAACTAGGAGTTTACAATGCCGGAATTTGATGCCAAAAACCGAAAAAAAGACATAAGAGAAATATATGACCGAATTCCAAAGGAAATTAGGTTAATGTCAGAGGCAGTGCCGTATATTTTGGCCGAGTTAGGATTAGCGCCTTCCGACGAATCTGAAAGAATTGAATCGCACAGGGTTGCAATTGATTTAAAAAATATTAGCAACACCTTAACTGAGCGGGGATATAGCAATTTAGAGCAAACAAAAGAATACGATCCCAAATCAACAGAAATTGCAAAACACGTAATTGGCTCACTAGTAAGATATCCATTTTTATGGTACGATAGAATCGCATCGAAAGAAGGCGCTTCTGACAAAAAGCAGGCCGAAATATTCGACCAAAAGTCGTTCGATCACCAATTTGATGATCTGCCTGGATTATATGGAATTACTAAGGAACAAGGTCAGCTATTGCGCCGTAGTGTTCAGAGCTTTCATGACTACGACAGGCTAACAGCCGGCGACATAGAAAATCTCATTAGAGAAGCAAAGCAGGCAGTTAAAGAAGAAAACGAGTCGTAATAGATATCAATTACTAAAACTCTATTTCTTCAAAGCTTCAGTAACTCGCTGAGAAGTTGGCAAATTTATATCAACGTTTTCAAGTGCCTTAGTGGCATCCGCTAATGTATAGCCCAAAGCCATCAACGCCTCCAAGGCCTCATCAGAAGTGTTTAATTCAGTCTGCAATGGAGTTTCCGTTCGGCCGTAATGAGTTGGTAAACCAACTTTATCGCTCAGATCAACCACCACTCGCTCGGCAGTTTTTTTGCCGACACCAGTGGCTTTTTGT
>JABZJR010000100.1 GCA_015257705.1 Nanosynbacter sp. | reverse complement strand
ATCCACAGTTTTCCACAGTTTCTAAGTTAATGAGACTACTCAAACCGGGTGGAACTATGATATTATCACATCCAGGAATAGGTGAGGTGCCGGTTCAAGACAAAACTGTTGTGGTGGACAGTCGTAGTTATGGGGAGGCGCACCTCACCAAGTTCCTACGATTGAAATAAGTTTCTGGTAAACGTCCTGATAGCTGTCAGGACGTTTTCTGTTTGAAGAGGTTGGCAATCTGAAATTGATGACCTCTTGTAGACAGAACAACTACACTGACCGCATTGAAAGATATAGCTCAATCCGACTCAATAGCGAGAATTATAGGAGTGACGGAGATTAGCTAGAACAATCAAAGCAAATATGTCAGAAAGTGATCTTTAACAATTAGGGCATCAATAAACTATTAGCGGCTGTGTCGGTGGGTGCGTCTCGTGAGTATCTATAAATTTAAGAAAAGCCGCCACCCACTAACTCAGTCGCTAAGCGAGCAATAGTTTAATTGAGTAGAGCGAAGGGTTCTGTTGTTTGATAGTGTTGTGAAGTTAACTCTACCACTACATCTGGTGGTGTCGTATAATGGTTTATAGACAAAGTAAAAAGAGGAGGAATGTAGAAAATGCCGTGTATTGATTATTTGCCAAGTGGAACAAACACAAATTCGCAACGAGTAATATTGAACGATGGTCTAGATGGCTTCGGCACTTATAGGGAGGTCAGCAAGGTTGGTGACGAGGAGTTAGAGAACGATACGACAGAATCTAGCCAAAACAGCTACCCAGATGTTCTTGATGATTACTATTTAGACTTGGCAGCTCTCACCGAGGCTGCTAATGACAAGGAAATTAAAGAGAATATGGCTAGGTTGGCGACTGAATGCGCGGGTCGCTATCCCATAGAGGAGTGCGACACGGAAACGGGGGTAGTGTTCTAGTTGAACGTTTTTGTTGCTAGACAATAAGTAAAACTCCGCAATATCCTGGAATTGTCATTTGGAGATTTTCTGCGGTAATTAAATCGACAGAGTGAGTTGAGGCGATGATCTTGGCGTTTTCTGGAATGAAAAAGCTTTGTTCTGCGTCCGCGAAATTGATAAAAACGTAAGCACGTTGACCGGATAGCTCTCTTTTTAACCCGAGAATAAATCCGTTGCCAGTGTTTTGCACGATGCTTAAATTGCTATTCTTAAGAATTGGGAAGGTTTGGCGCAATTTTAGCAATTTTCGGTGCATATTAAGCAGGGAGTCGTTTGCGATTTTTTCGCTATCAACGTTGATTTTCGTGTGATTTTCATTAACAGGAAGCCAAGGTTTTACGCTTGAAAAGCCCGCAAATTGCAAATCATTCCATTGCATTGGCGTGCGTTCCAAATCTCGACTATCAACAACAGAGTTGGCGGGGCTAAAATTATCTTGAATGTCATCAGCGGTCAATTCTCCGTTCGTCATGCCAATTTCGTCGCCGTAATACACTACGCTAATTCCTGGAGTGAGGAGATTTAAGAAGCTGAGGGCGCGGGAACGTTCTTCGCCCAATCTGGAGGCAATTCGCGGCTGATCGTGATTTCCGATGCAGAAAAATGGCGTGGTTGAATTTGCTGATTGTAGATAATTATCGATTTTTTTCTCAATATTTTTAGCGTGCCATTCGTTGTCGCGATATTCCATAAAAAACGCCGAGGCTTTTGGGTGGACTGCCAGAATTTGGCTGTATTGATGATAAATATCGCCCAGCTTATCGTCAGGGTAGAATTCAAACACCATTTGCTTGTCGTCATATTCGTCGCAGACTGACGCTAATTCTCGTAAATATTCCTGAAAATGCGGTCCCATTTTACATTGATCGTGGATAAACGCTCCGTAATCATTTGGATTGCCATAAAAATCAGGATTTGGAGAATCGTCTTTGAGATCAGGGTCTTTGGAAATTCCCCAAATTGCATCGACGCGCATTCCATCGACGCCCATATCAAACCAAAATCGCACTATATTTTTTATTTCAGCACGCACTTCAGGATTGTCCCAATTCAGATCTGGCTGCGTTTTCAGGAATGAATGCAGGTAAAATTGCCCAGTGTGCTCGTCAAATTCCCACGAACTGCCGCCAGACAAACTTCGCCAATTGTTAGGTTCGTTATTATCTTTTCCATCGCGCCAAACATAGTAATCTCGCTTGGGGTTGTCGCGTGAAGATTTGGATTCTTGAAACCACGGATGTTGGT